>DATFKJ010000124.1:0-10568 GCA_035268705.1 Roseovarius sp.
ATGGCGATGACGACGTGGGGCGTGTCATATGTTTGATCCCGCCCGGCGATTTCCCAGCCATCAGCCGTTGGCGACAGGGTGCGCACCTCGTCGCGGATCACCTCGGCGCCCATCGCGCGGGCCTTCTCGGCCAAGACCTGCCCCATGCGCCCGGGATTGGTGCAGCGCGCCTGAGCCCCGATGGTGATGCCGGCGCGGTAGCCCGGTCCGATGGCGGGTTCCAAACGCTTGAGGGCGGTATGGTCCACCACCTGCATCGGCGCGCCTTTCTCGGCGCGAATACGGTAGCCAAGGCTTTCGAAGGCATCGCACGCTGCGGCTTCATCGCGAAAGGCGTGGATGTAATGGCTGTCCCGGATCAGGGTCTCGTGGCCTGTTCCCGAAAGATGGCGGCGGTAAAGGTCGATCGAGGGGGCGCAGAGGTGTTCCATCGCATCGGCCGCACCGCGCATCTTTTCTTCGGTTCCGAAAGACAAGAGGCGCAGGCCCCATGGGATCATTCGGGGCCAGGTGTCGGCGCGCACGGCAAGCGGTTTGTTGCGCGACAAAAGCATCCCCGGCAAGGACCGCCACAGGCCCGGCGCCGATTGCGGGATGATCGACCACGGCGAAATCACCCCGGCGTTGCCGAAGGATGTTTCCTGCCCCGGCTCACCCCGGTCGATCAGGCGCACCCGCTGCCCACGTTCCAGCAAAGAGAGCGCAGCGCAGATGCCGACGATGCCAGCGCCGAGAATGGTCACGTCCTGTGTCACGGGGCTAGCCTGTCGCGGGTGCCGCGCGGCGGCGGGCGATGATCTGACTCAGGATAACCGGCGAGGCGATGAGGGCGGCCACCAGATCGGCCTGCAATGACGGCGCGATGAAGATCAGCCCAGAGATGGCCAGAAGCCAGCGCGACAGCGCCCCCATCGGGGTCAGCCAATAGCCCACGACCGCCGCGGAAAGCGAGATCACCCCGATAATGCAGCTTGTGGCGGTATAGCTGAATTCCCAGAGATCAAAGCCGGTTTCCGAGACGAACAAGAGCACCGGCGCATAGACGAAAGCCATCGGCGCCAGCACTTTGCCCAAGCCCAACGTGAAGGCGGAAATGCCGGTGCGGAAGGGGTTTGAGTTGGCAATCGCCGAGGCCGCATAGGCCGAGGTGCAGACCGGTGGCGTAATCTCGGCCACCACGCCGTAGTAAAGTACGAACATATGGCTTGCGATGGGTGGGATGCCCAGTTGTGCCAGTGCGGGTTGGGCGACCGAGACCAGCATGATGTAAAGCGCGGTGGTGGGAATGCCCGCGCCCATGAGGATACAGGCCAGCGCGATGAAGACGAGGCTGATGAAGAGCGTCAGGTCAGAAATCGAGAACAGTTCGAACGTGCCGTAGGTGAACAGCCAATGCAGGTCGGTGCCAAGGGCCGTGGCCGCTTGCGTCACCATGAAGCCGATGCGAAAGCCCACGCCTGTTGTATTGATCACCCCGATGACGATCCCCACGGCGGCCGAGGCCGCGCCGACGGCAAGGGCGTATTTCACACCGGTTTCAAAGGTATCGGCCATCTCGCCCAAGGTGATGCGGCGTTGCGGGTTGAAACTGGCAATCACGCTGCCCGCGATCAGCATGAGCGACATCGACAAATCGAACCCGCCACCAAGGTATTTCCAGATCACGAAGGTGATGAAGGCGGCGGCATAGATCAGTGTGAGAGGTTGCTTGACCCGGCTCATCCCTGCGATCAGAGAAAGCGAGATGCCACAGAAGGCCGACATGAAGGGCGTATAGCCCGAGAACAGCACCAGAAGCAGGCCGATCAGGGGCACGATATTGGCCCAGCCATCGCGCCAGACGGCGGCGAATTGCGGCAGCTTGTCCTTGGCCAGCCCTTGCAGGTTCAACCGCCGCGCCATCAGGTGGACCACGGCGAAAACGCCCACGTAGTGCAGCAATGCCGGGAAGATTGCCGCGATGACGATGGTGGTATAGGGCAGTTCCAGAAATTCGGCCATGATGAAGGCCGCCGCGCCCATGATGGGCGGGGTGATCTGGCCGCCCGCCGAGGCCGCGGCCTCAACCCCGCCAGCGAAATGGCCCGGATAGCCCAGCCGTTTCATATTGGGGATGGTGAGCGCGCCGGTGGACACCGTGTTGGCGACCGACGACCCCGAGATCGTGCCGAAGAAGGCCGACGAGACCACCGACACCCTGGCCGGTCCGCCTGTATAGCGGCCTGCCAAGATCGTCGCGTTGTCGATGAAAAGCTGGCCCAGCCCGGTGCGCTGGGCAATGACACCAAACAGGACAAAGTGAAAGACGATCGTCGAGACCACCCAAAGGGTGACGCCAAAGATGCCTTCCTGTGGGAAGTACATGGACGAGACAAAGGTTCTAAACTTCACGCCCGGATGCTGAAGGATGCCGGGAAAGATCGGCCCGAACAGGGCATAGCACATGAACAGGCAGATGATCAGCGGCAGCACCCAGCCAAGCGTGCGGCGTGCGATATCCAGCACCAGCACGATCAGGATACAGCCGAAGACCATGTCGTAATTGTTGGGGTTGCCCATGCGGAAGGTCTGTTCCTCGATCCCGAGGAAGGGAATACCGCGCCATGCGAGGCCCAGATAAAGCGCCGAGGCGACGCCGAGGACCATGGTGATGATATCGAGGATGGGAACACCACCAATCCGCAGCCCCCCGGTTTTCAGGTCAAAAGCCGAAGAGGTTTTGAAGATCGGGAAGAAGGCATAGGTCAGGATGAACAGCCCCGACAGGTGCCAGCCCATGTGCCAGAAATCGGGCGGCAGGGCGAAGCCCGCAGTCAGGTAATGGTACACCGCAAAGGCCAAGGCGACATAGCGCAGGAACGCGGCAAAGCCCGGGGCCACCGTGCGCGTGGCGGCACCTTCGTCATACTTGCGTTCGATATCCTTGAGGTCGTCGGCGCTCAGATCGCCTTTTGCCTCGTTCTGTCCCTCGGCCATGATGCCCCCCGAATTTTTTGTTATGTCGGATGCAAAAGGGGGCGGCGACGGGGCCGCCCCCTTGGCTGTATTCAGGTCAGGTGCGGATCACTCCAGCAGGCCCGCTTCCTTGTAGAACTTCTCGGCCCCCGGATGAAGCGGCACGCCCAGTGACATCACACCGTCAAGTGCTGTGTCGGGCGTGATCTGCTTGCCCTTGGCATGGCCGTTGTCCAGAAGATTGCGGGTATTGTCGTTCCACAGTGCCTTGGTGATGCCATAGACCAATTCCTCATCCAGATCCGAGGACACGTTCAGCAGCGCCGACACGGCGGGGGTTTTCACCTCGTAGTCGATGCCTTCATAGACACCGGCCGGGATCGACGAGGGGATATAGGCCGGGACGGCCTCGTTGATGATGGCAAGGTCTTCCTCGCTGAAGCTGTGCAGTTCCATCCCCTTGGTGGTGGCCAGTTGCACCATGGCGGACACCGGCCAGCCCGCGGCGTAGAAGTAGGCGTCAAGCTGACCGTCTGCCAGACGTTCGGCCGATTGCGAGTTGTTCAACTCTGCCTCGTCGATGTTGTCGCGGGTGATGCCCCATTTTTCCAGCATCTGAAGCACGGCAACCTGCGTGCCCGACCCGGCCTGCGCGATGCCCACGCGCTTGCCTTCCAGATCGGCAAGGCTGTCGATGCTTTCGCCTTCTGGCAGGACAAGGTGGAGGTCTTCGGGATAAAGGTTGGCGACGATGCGCAGTTTCTCGTGCGGTTTGCCGTCGAACTTGCCGCTGCCCATGTACATCGAGCGGGTCACGTCGGCGGCGGCCATGCCGGCCTCAAGCTCGCCGTTTTGGACGGCGATGTTGTTGAAGACCGAGGCGGTGGTCGATTGCGCGATGGCGATCAGGCCGGGCACGCCACATTGGCCGCCTTCGTCACAGGGACGCGAGCCGGGAGGGGCGGAAATCCCGTTGGCGATGGTGCCGCCGATCGGGAAATAGGTGCCCCCGGCGCTACCGGTGCCGATTCGGAAAAAGGTTGGATCTTGGGCTAGGGCGGTGCCTGCCCCTAGGCTCAGCGCAAGCGCCGCGCCCGTGATTTTCTTGAGTAGTGTCATATGGAATTCTCCCCGTTTTTGGTGGTTGGACCGTGGCGTTTTTCACCACTTGCCTTTGAGCGTAACAGAGGAATAGATTTACACAAATTTGAATAACTTTAGTTATTCATAGGTTTGTTAATGGAAGTGGCATGAATCTAACGCAACTCTCGGCCTTTCGTGCGGTGATGACCTCGGCCTCGCTGTCGGATGCGGCGCGCAAGCTGGGTCGGACGCAGCCCGCTGTGAGCCTTGCCATCCGCTCGCTGGAAGACACGCTTGGCATGAAGCTGTTCGAGCGGCGAGGGCGGCAGTTGGTGCCGGTGCCCGAAGCGCAATACCTTCTGGTCGAGGCCGAGCGGGTTCTGGACCGGATGACCACGGTGTCGCGTACCATGAAAAGCCTTGCCGCGGGGCGTGCGGGGTCCTTGCGCGTCTCGGCCATGCCGGGGCCGTCATCTTTTCTGTTTCCGCGCTTCGTGGCCGATTGGCTGGGTGACAGCGGGGAATTCGATGTGAACATCACCTCGCGCAGTTCCATGCAGATCGAGGAATTGGTGCGCACGCAAAGCATTGATTTCGGGTTTTGCGACGCGCCTACCGCCACGGGGCGCGACGCGCAGTACCACACCGAGCAGATCTCGGCGGAAAGTTTCGTGGCGCTTCCCGCGTCGCATGAACTGGCCGAACGCTCTCAGCTTGCATTGGAGAACCTGGCAGGTCGGCCATTGGGCGCGCTGCAAGCGGGCCATGCCCACCGTGAAAGCATTGCCGAGCGGTTTCAGCGCGAAGGCTTGCCGCTTGCCGTATCCGTTGAAAGCCAGACCTTTTCGCCGCTTTTGCACTTTGTGCGCACCGGGCGATGCCTTGCGATCGTCGGGCCGTTGGCCGTGGTTTCGGAGCGGATCACCCGAAACCTTGACGGCGAGGTGGTGTTTCGACCTTTGAGCGATGCCCCGCGTTATGAGTACGCGATCCTCACCCCGATGTTGCGGCCCCTCAGCCAAGTGGCCTTGGCGCTCAAATCCGCTTGGCGGGCGGCCCTGATGACGCATCTCGAGAAGATCGGATCACGTCCATTGATCGAAAATCGCGGGGAGGGGCCATATCACGGCAGCGGAACCGCTGGCGGCGCCTGACCCGAGGCACAGTTCAACAAGAAGGTCAGCAGCTTGTTGGTGTCGATGGGTTTATGGATCAGGGTAAAACCCCGGCTGCCACAGGTTTCGGCCAATTCGATGGAGCGATCCGCCGAAATGATACAGACGGGCAGGGGGCCGAACTCGGCGCTGATATGGTTGGCCGCATCGGTGCCGAGGCGGGCATTGTCCAACTGGTAGTCGGCGATAATGACATCGGGGCTGACGCCGATTTCGTGCAACAGGGTGCTGGCCTCCTCTTCGTTGTTGCAGTCGAGAACCTGAATGCCCCATGTCTCAAGCATCATCGTCAAGGCCGTGCGCATGCTGTCTTCGTTTTCCACCACCAGCGCGATCAGGCTTTGCAGGTCGCGATCCTTGGCGTTGGTCTGGGTTTCGAGGCCGGTGTTGGTCTGGCCGGTGGTGCGGGCCAGCGGAACCTGAACGGAAAAGACCGAGCCGCGCCCGCTTTCCGAGCGCAGGGTCAGCGGATGCTCAAGGAGTGTGCAGGCACGCTCGACGATGGCAAGGCCAAGGCCCATGCCCTCGGCGGCGCTGGCGGCGGCTTCCAGACGTTGAAACTCCTGAAAAATGGTTTCGCGTGCCGCTTGGGGGATGCCGGGGCCGGTATCCCACACTTCTATGGTCAGGTGATCGCCCCGGCGGCGCGTGCCGATGAGGACCCGACCTTCATCGGTATACCGGATCGCGTTCGAGATCAGGTTTTGCAATATGCGCCGCAGATACGTCGGGTCGCTTTGCACAAGCGCCGCACTGGGAAGAATGCGCAAATCCAGACCCTTGGCCTGCGCGGCGGGGCCGAAGGCGTCGCCCAGTTGCGAAAGCATCGGGCCAAGCGGCACCGGCGAGACGTGGACCGAAGCCCGACCGGAATCCAGCTTCGAGATATCCAGCAGGGCTTCGAGGATATGTTCGACGCTACCCAATGCGCTGCTGGCCTTGGTGGCCACGCTGCGGGCTGTTTCGGATTCGGCGTTGCTTCCGAGGGTGGCGACGTAAAGCTTGGCCGCCGAAAGCGGTTGCAGCAGATCGTGACTGGCCGCCGCGACAAAGCGCGACTTGGTGGAGTTGGCGCGTTCGGCATCCTTCAGGGCATCGGCCAGTTCCTCGGTGCGGTCGGCAACCCGCTGTTCGAGTTGTTCCTTGGCTTCGATGATCGCCTGCGCCGCCTGTCGTTCGGCGGTGACGTCGGTAAAGGAAATCACGAAACCCCGGTCCGGCATTTCCTGCGCAAAAACCGACAGGATATGCGAGCGGCCACGGTGAATCTCGAAGCTGAGCGGCGGGCGCGCGCCTTCGCTGCCCACCCAGGCTTCGATATCTTCGGCACTCATCCCGTCGGCAAAGGTGACATCCGCACGAAAACGATTGAGGAGCGTGCCAAATTGCGCCCCCATCTGGAAACGCGCGGCGGGCAAGGCCAAAAGCTCGCTCGCGCGTTTGTTCCAGCCCACGAGCCGCAGCTTGCTGTCGAAGATGCAAAGACCTTGGTCGATATGCTCCAGCGTGGCGCGGATCAGGCGGGCCTGATCGTCGAGCATTCGGTCGCGTTCCTGCCGCTCGATGCGCATGATATCTGTCACATCGGTCTGCAAGATCACCGTGCCACCGTCGGGCGTGCGGTGTTCCGAAACCTGCACCCAGCGGTTCCAGATCATGCGCACATTGAAGATCACATGCTCGTCGGAATGCCGTGCCATGCGCCGTTGCGACCACTCTTGCGGTGTTTCCGTTTCGGGCAGGGACAGGTGATTGGATTGACTGACCAATTCGACGTATTGCGTGAAGGTCAACCCGGGGACCAGCGCGCTGCGGATGTCGGGCATGTGCATGCCGAAACGGCTGTTGCACATGACAAGTTCTTCATCGGCATTGAACAGGGCAAAGCCCTCTTGCACCGTCTCGATCGCATTGGCGAGGTTCGAGCGGGCGGCCTCGGTCTCGCGGTTGGCCTGTGCCAGACGGGCGTTGGACTCGTTGAGCAGGTCAAGTGCGCGTTCCAACTCCAGCGTGCGCGCGCGCACCTCCTGTTCCAGCATCGCGGCGCGTTGAAACTGCGCATAGGCCGCGCCCGAGGCGTCGGTGGATTCCTCCACGCGCCGCATCAGTGACTCGGCGATCTTGAGCAGCTTCTCGTTCTGCCGCTCAAGCGGGTCTTTGGGATCAATCAGCGAGGGGGGCATGCGCTTTTTCATCCTCGGGCGGGTAGATCGCGACGCCTGTCAGGGTCTGGTTGACGTGGATCGAATTGAATTGCTCGCCATAGGTGGAAAAACCCACCACGCGGTTATTGGCAAGGATATTGGACAGCGCGACGGTCATCTGCTTTTCCTGTGCCTCCATGCGGCGCAGGATGCAATCGCAGCCAAGGATCGTGTCCGGCGTGGCGGATTTGGTGAGGGCGGTCATTTCCTGTTCAAGGTGGTCGACCATGTTGCGCGGTTCGGCCAGCGTCAAAACAAGCCCTTCGTCGATGGCCGAGAAAAACACCAGATCGCCATTTTCAGCCACCTGTTGGATGGCGCGGACGTGGTGCTGTCCGCCGATTTGCACCACCACGGGATGCGCGGCGAAGGTGAAGGTGGTCAGTTGCTCGGGGTCCTTGCCAAGGATGCGGGCGTATTCGCGGGCGGCGGGTTCGGCGTTGATTTCGCGCACGATGCGGCGGGCCGGGTCGGCATCAGTGACCACCATGCGCTGCGACGAGGGCACAAGGTGGTCGGATTTGAACACCTTGATCGGACAGCGCGTTCGCACCTGCGTCAGGATCGCGGCGTTTTCCAACGCCTGTCCCTCATGCAGGACATAGGTGTGTTCAAACCGCGTACCGTCGCCGGCCGAGCCGCCGAACAAGGGCACAGGCCCAAGGCCAACGGCCAGTTCCGAGGTCAGTGCATCTTCCTTGGTCGACAGCCCGTCGATCATGAGGAAGGTGAATTCGTGATGCCAGTCGGGAACGTCGTCCATCATGGCGTTGCGGTTGCGGATCATCTCGTCGATCAGGTCTTGCGCATCGAACCTGTCCAAATCCGGGACCAAACGCGTTGTCGCCCGGAAATGCGACTTGGGAAGGCCCATCGCGACGATCTGGTCCTCGGTATAGCCCGCGCCGGTCAACTCGCCGGCGGTGGTGCAACCAACAACAGGTGTCGGGGCAAAATGCGCCGAGGCCTCTGCGATCACGCTGGAGGCGTCTGCCTGCGACGTGACGAAAAGGATCACAAGCTCCATTTCGTCCGCACCGAATAGGCGCACCAATTCACGCGCCGGATCGGCGCTGTCAAAGGTGACGCAGGCTGTCCGGACGATGCCCGGCGCGCGGGCACAGGCCGCATTCAGGCCAACTGCCTGATCCATCGTGCTTCCTCCCTAAAGCGCGACGCGACGCTAGAGTGCCAACTCAGCCGGGTTCTTGCAAGACATTCGCGAAAGATGCCTGTTTTGCAATGAGTACGGCCTGAGTGCGGCTTTGCACGCCAAGCTTGCGCATGATCGCGGTGACATGCGCCTTGACGGTGGTTTCGGCGATCGACAGGTCATAGGCAATCTGTTTGTTCAGCTTGCCCTCGCAAATCAGTTGCAGGATGCGGCCCTGTTGGTTGGTCAGCGTGGCAAGGCGGCTGACGGCGTCATCGGCATCGTCATCTTCCATTAAAACGCAACCCTCAGGCAGGAATGTCTCACCGCGGCGCAGGGCGTCGAAGGCGGTGCGGAACACCTCGCGTTGGCTGTGTTTGGGAACATACCCGGCGGCACCGGCGCGGATCACCTGACTGACCACGCGGTTGTCGGCCAGCGACGAGACCACGATGATCGGCGCATTGGCCTTTGCCTTGAGGCGGATCAACCCGTCAAGGCCATCCACATCGGGCAGGTTCAGATCCAGCATCACCGCGTCGGGTTGCAACCCATCATCAAGAAGCCGCATCGCTTTTTCCAAACGGTCGGCGGTGTGAACATCCCCGATCCGGACCACGGTTTGCAGGGTCATCGACAAGGCATCGCAAAACAACGGATGATCATCGACGATCAAGACGGTGTGGAAATCGCACCCCTTTTGAGTCTTTGCAAGCATGGTCTGCGGCCTTTTGTTGTTTTGTGCCAGCCTTCAAAGCAAGCCTAACAAGCCGCGCCGCCGCCGCCTAGTGGCCGAAAGTCGTAGAGCAGATGCCACCTGCACAAAGGAAAACCCCGCCGAAAACGGCGGGGTTTGTGAGCGTCGAAGCGCGAGGATCAGTTGGCTGAGGCCAGTTCCTTGGGCAGTTTGAAGGTCCAAAGCAAGCCGCCTTGGTTGAGGTAGTTCACCTTCTTGGCCACTTCGCCACCCCAAAGCGGAACCGCGCCGCCCCATCCGGAGATGACGGAAACATATTGTTCGCCATCCTGTTCCCATGTCACAGGCTGGCCAACGATGCCCGAGCCGGTCTGAAACGACCAAAGCTTCTCGCCGGTTTCGTCATCCAGTGCGATGAACTCGCCCTCGGGTGTGCCGAAGAACACAAGGCCGCCCGCGGTGGTCATGACACCCGACCAAAGCGGCGCGTCGTTCTTGTATTCCCACTTCCATTCGCCGGTGTCGGGGTCGATCGCCTTCAGGCTGCCGATGTGGTCTTCGTACATCGGCTTGATCGTGAAGCCCGAGCCCAGATAGGCGGCACCCTTCTTGTAGGTGATCGGCTCGTTCCAGATGTCCATGCCCCATTCGTTGGACGGCACATAGAAGTCGCCGGTGCGCTGAGAATAGGCCATCGGCATCCAGTTCTTGCCACCAAGGAAACCGGGGGCCGAGAACACCACCTCGCCCTTCTTGCCATCGGCGGCCTCCGCCGGATTGCCGGGCCGGTTGTCTTCGGCAAAGATCGGGCGGCCATTTTCGTCAATGCCTTCGGCCCAAGTGATATCTTTCACGAAGGGCGCGGCGCTGACGAAAGCCCCGTCTTCACGGTTCAGCACGTAGAAATAGCCGTTCCGGTCGGCGGTGGCGTAGCGCTTGTTGCCCTCGCGGTCCTCATAGGCCACGACCTCGTTCACGCCGTCATAGTCCCAACCTTCACGCGGGGTGGTCTGGAAGTGCCACTTGATCTCACCGGTCTTGGGGTCGATGCCCAGACGCGAGGCGGCATAGAGATTGTCGCCCATCCCGTCGTCGGATGGTTCGCCCGCGCCACGCAGGTGGCTGTTCCAAGGGGCCGGGTTGCCCGCGCCAAAGACCAGCGTATCGGTGTCAGCGTCATAAGACCCACCAAGCCACGTGGCTCCGCCACCGGTTTTCCACATATCGCCCGGCCATGTCGCATTCAGCGTGCCGGTCATGGTGCTTTCTTCACCATTGAGCGTACCCATGTGCCCTTCGAT
>DATFKJ010000125.1:0-7954 GCA_035268705.1 Roseovarius sp.
AATCAGCGTCAAGCCCTTGGTTAACAAGGAAAACCGTGAGCTGTAACATGTCGGTAAAACGTCGGTATCGCATCGGTATTCTTGACCGAAACCCGGCGGGTTAACAGGGCGTGCGGTGTGAGGCGTACAAAACTTACGGGGGGTCCGTACGTTTTGGAGGATGACTGCTGTCAGCCGGGAGCGGACCAAAAACCCTCGGCTTGAATCTGCGATAGCAGACCTTCGCTGTTTGGACCGAGAACTGGTAGTATGCGGGACGAAGCGGGCATTCGTTGCGAGTGCAGTGATGTCGGGTTCTCGCACCGTTTAACAACCAATCGTTTTGGGACCGCTTCCATAAAGGCCCATTTTTTTACAGCATGTCTGAGCTCAGTGGCTGCTGAGTGTGGAAATCTTATCTCGCTTTGTAGATTTCCAAAAAATGTGGTAACAATTCTTAATAAGGAACCGGCTCGGAGAAGTTGGTCCATGCTTTGAGGCAGAGAAATGAGCGATGAGATCACGCAAGATAAATTCTTGCGCGCTACCCTTCGGCACCTAAGCGCATTGCGAGATGCGCCAGTCGGTACGACTTCACCCTTTCCAGAGGGTTGGTTTGACTTGCCTGATCGTCAGTTGGCCGATCTGGGCGCAATGTTCTTTCTTATTTCGATGTCAAGCTATCACAACAAGAGGCCACTTGCGCAGGTGTTCTCAACGCTGGAGACCCCGCTGCGTCTCTCGCAGTATCGTATTTTTCGCACCGATGGCTTCCCCAGAGCCTTTTTTACCTGGGCCGGATTGGATCACGGAACCGAATGGCAGTTCGCCGTTGAACACACCCCCTTGAGACAAGATCAATGGAACAACGGGGCATCGCTTTGGGTTGTGGATTTGGCCGCGCCCTTTGGACATTTGGGGCAAGTCATCAAGATGATGGCCGCAAATCGCCAGACAAACAGGGTGCGCACGCTTTGGCATAACAAGGCAGGAACCCGTGCGCGTGTCATCGAGTGGAGCCGCCAAAATTTCAAAAGCGAAATTTCCGTAACGTCTTATGGGCAAAACCAGTTCGCACAACAATTAGAGCGTGAGGGTTGATTTATGGGAACTCCAACCATCGATGGCGACCTGACCGGCAGCATTGACGAAGGCGATATCAGTATCGGTGGGGACCTCGATGACATTGGTTTGGGAACCAGCAATTCAGATGATACATTCACGATAACCCTACAGGGAACCTACGGCACAGCCACTATCAATAGCACGACAGGCGACTGGACTTACACCCTCGACAACAGCGATCCCGCTGTGATTGCTTTGGATCCGGGCGATACACTGACTGACATTTTCACTGTCAATATGCTCGATAATGATGCGTTGGGGGACGGTCAATCTGATACGGCAGATGTCACGATTACGATCAATGGCATTGTCTGCTTTGCCAAAGGCACTCAAATCGAGACGCCGACCGGTCCGCAGTCTATCGAGAACCTGAATGCAGGCGATGCTTGTTTGACGGCATGCGGCAGGGCACGTCAAATTCGCTGGATAGGCCGTCATGAACTGACAGGGGAAGACATGTTAAACGGTACAAAACTTCGCCCGGTCAGGATCACGAAGGGGGCCTTGGGGGACGGGCTGCCTTTGCGCGATTTGCTGGTTTCAAGACAGCACCGGATGCTTGTCCGTTCGCAAATTGCCAAGCGGCTATTTGGTGTGCATGAGGTTTTGATACCAGCCATAAAATTAACCAACATGCCAGGCATTTTCATAGACAATGAGGTCCGCGGCATCACGTATTTTCATGTATTGTTGGACCAACACGAAGTCATTCTGGCCGAAGGCGCGCCATCGGAAAGTCTGTTCATTGGTCCGGAGGCGTTGAAGTCAATTGGGCCAGATGCGCAAGAAGAAATACGGACCTTGTTTCCGGAAATAGCCGATTTGGATTTTTACCCCAGGCCCGCGGCTCACATCCCACCCGGAAAGCGGCAAAAACAGTTCGTTGAGTGGCACCTGAAATGCAATAGGCCCCTGCTGTAGCGCCTCAACAAACCCTGCCTTTTGGAACAGCTGAGAATGGCACATTCTTGGCCTTCAACTGATAGCGGGCATTGGCTGATTTGCAGTGGCTTGGTGCAGCTTGACCCTATTCCCCCCTTGGATCGAGCAGTTTCGAGAAGATCCGGGCGCGGGTGATCTGGCCCAGAAGTTGGCCATTCTCGACCACGCCCACTGGGGCCTCGGTGCCTTGGGCGGCTTCCATGACGTCGCGTATCGTGGCCTCGGGGCCGACGCTGGCTTTCGTGGTGTCTTGCGCCGGTTCCATGACATCGCGGGCGCAGAGTACGCCCAGCGGGTTCATGTGGGCGACGAAATCGGCCACGTAATCGGTGGCCGGGTTTGTGAAAATTTCTTGCGGGGTGCCGCATTGCACGATGCGCCCGCCTTCCATGATGGCGATGCGGTTGCCGATCTTGAAGGCTTCATCAAGGTCGTGACTGACGAAGATGATGGTGCGGTTAAGCTTGGCCTGAAGCTCCAGCAGTTCATCCTGCAAATGGGTGCGAATAAGCGGGTCCAGCGCGCTGAAGGGTTCGTCCATAAGCAGGATGGGCGCATCGGTGGCAAAGGCGCGGGCAAGGCCCACGCGCTGTTGCATCCCGCCCGACAGTTCGCCCACCTTGCGGTCGGCCCAGTCCGACAGGCCCACCAGATCAAGCTGTGCCTGCGCACGCTTGTGGCGTTCGGTTTTCGACAGACCGGCCAGTTCCAGCCCAAGCCAGACGTTTTCGCGTACCGTGCGCCATGGCAGGAGGCCGAATTGCTGGAACACCATGGCGATTTGGCTTTGGCGCATGTGACGCAGGGTGGCGGCATTGGCGTGGGTGATATCGACCATGCCTTGGCCATTGCTGACCTGCACGCTGCCCCGGACCACGGGGTTGAGGCCGTTCACGGCGCGCAGGAGCGTGGATTTGCCCGAGCCCGAGAGGCCCATGAGAACGACGATCTCGCCTTCCTCGACCTCGATCGAACAGTCATGAACGCCAAGCACCTGCCCGGTCTGTGTTTGAATATCCGGGCGCTCTTGCCCTGCGTCCATCAGGGGCAGGGCGCTTTGCGGGTTGTCACCGAAGACGATGGAGACTTTGTCGAATGTAACGGCTGTGCTCATCCCTTCTGCTCCATTCTCAGCATGCGGTCGAGCACAATGGCGACCACAACGATCATCAGGCCTGCCTCAAAGCCCAAAGCGATATTGACGGTGTTAATTGCACGTAACACCGGTACGCCGAGACCGTCGGCTCCGACCAAAGCACCGATCACGACCATCGAAAGCGACAGCATGATAGTTTGATTGAGCCCCGCCATGATCTGCGGCAGGGCGTAGGGCGATTCCACCTTCCACAGCACTTGGCGCTTGGTGGCACCAAAGGCTTGGGCGGCTTCCAGAAGGGCGGTTGGTGTGGAAGAGATGCCAAGATGTGTCAGGCGAATGGGGGCAGGGACCACGAAGATCACCGTGGCAATGAGGCCCGGCACCATGCCGATGCCGAAAAAGACAATCGCCGGAATGAGGTAGACGAAGGCGGGCAGGGTTTGCATCAGATCCAGCACGGGCCGCATGGCGGCATAGAGCTTGGGCCGGTGGGCGGCTGCGATGCCGATGGGCACCCCCACGCCCATGCAGAATATGCAGGATGATATGACCAGTGTCAGGCTTTCGGTGGTCTCCTCCCAATAGCTTTGGTTTAGAATAAAGAGAAACCCGAGCGCCACGAAAAGGCAGGTTTTCCAATTGCGCTGTAGGATCCATGTCAGGCCCACGAAGATGGCAATGATGACAAATGGGTGCGGTGTTTGAAGCAGCCATAAGAATGCGTCGATGACCGCCTCCATGATCATGGAAAGCACGTCGAAGAACTTGACGGCGTTGTTTTGGAGCCAGAGAAAAAAACCCTCAGCCCAATCGCCCACGGGGATCTTGTTATCGGTGAGCCAGTTCATTTGATCGCTTTCTACCGTCCCTTGTTGGCCCCCGGCGCGGTGTTTCGCCGGGGGCTGTTTTTGTTATTGCCCTTTATAGGGTTATTCCATCGCTGCCTTGACGGCTTCCATGGCGTCGCCACCGTCCTTGGTGGTCACGCCTTCAAGCCAGGGGGTCAGCGCGTCGGGGTTGGCCTTGAGCCATGCGCTTGCGGCCTCGGCGGGGTCGTCCCCGTCATCGAGGATCGCCGCCATGATCTCGTTTTCCATGGCCAGCGAAAATTCAAGGTTTTGCAGCAGTTGGCCGACGTTGGGGCATTCCTCGACGTAACCGGCGGAGGTGTTGGTATAGACCGTTGCACCGCCAAGGTTGGGGCCGAACCAGTCATCGCCGCCCGTCAGGTAGGTCATGTCGAAATTGGCGTTCATCGGGTGGGGTTCCCAGCCCAGAAAGATGATCGGCTCATCGCGCCGCGTCGCCCGTTCGACTTGGGCCAGCATCCCTTGTTCCGAGCTTTCCTTGACCTCGAAGCCATCAAGGCCAAAGGCATCATCGGCGATCATGTCCATGATCAGGCGGTTGCCGTCATTGCCCGGCTCGATGCCATAAATGGTCGCGTCCAGCGCCTCGGCTTTCGCGGCGATCTTTGAAAAATCGTCGATGCCCATTTCGGCCCCCACCGAATTGGTGGCCAGCGTGTATTTCGCGCCTTCAAGGTTGGCGCGCACGGTGTCGACGGTGCCCGCTTCGCGGTAGGGGGCGATATCGCCTTCCATGGTGGGCATCCAGTTGCCCAGGAACACGTCGATGTCACCGGCGGCCATGGAGGTATAGGTCACCGGCACCGACAGCACCTTGATCTCGGTGTCATAGCCAAGCGCCTGCAACACGGTGGTCGTGGCGGCGGTGGTGGCGGTAATGTCGGTCCAGCCCACGTCCGAGAAGGTGACGGTGCCGCAATCGGCCCATGCAGGCGCCGAGGTGGCGGCAAGCGTGGCGGCGACGGTGAGGGTGGTTTTGAGGGTCATGATCGGGTCTCTCCCTATTTATAATGGTGCAGTTCTGCCCAAAAGGCAGCGCCGGCGCGATGGTCCGCGCCGACGCCTGTGATGTCAAACGGCTTTTAGGCCGGTGCGCCCGCGATCAGGCCATCCACCAGCGTTCCATCCAGCGTTCGCCGTCCATTTCCCAGTTCGAGGCCATCTCGCCATGCATGACCTTGTCGGATTTGGCCTGCACGTAGTTGGCGAACATCGGGATGATGACGCCGCCCTTGTTGGAGACGAGATCCTGCATCTCCCAGTACATGTCGCGGCGTTTGTCCTCGTCCAGTTCGGCGCGCGCCTTCACCAACAGGTCGTCAAAGCGCTCGTTGCACCAGAAGCTATCGTTCCATGACGCACCGCACTTGTAGGCGGTGGCGAACATCTGGTCTTCGACGGGACGACCGCCCCAGTAGACTGCCGAGAACGGCTTTTTCATCCAGACGTCGGACCAGTAGCCATCCTTGGGTTCGCGCACGACATCAACGTTGATGCCCGCCTGTTTCGCCGAGGCCTGGAACAGAACGCCCGCGTCGACCGCGCCCGCGAAGGCCGCGTCCGAGGTATGCAACGCGATATCGACGCTGTCGACACCGGCCTGCTTGAGGAAATACTTGGCCTTGTCGGGGTCGTAGGTCTTCTGCTCCAGCTCGGAGTTGTAGTAGCGCTGCCCCTCGCCAATCGGGTGGTCGTTGCCGACCGAGCCGTAGCCGAACAGAATTTTGTCGACCATTTCCTGACGGTTGATCCCGTATTTCAGGGCCTGGCGGATATTGTTGTCGGTGTAGGGGTCCTTGTTGGTGGACATCGCGAAGGTGTAGTGCTGTGTCCCGGAAAGTGTTTCGACCTCGATACCCGGATTGCGGCCCAGAAGGCCCGCTGTTTTGAGGTCGACCCTGTCAACCGCATCTACATCGCCCGCGACAAGCGCGCTGGTGCGGGCGTTCTGATCGACAATCGAAAGCATCTCGACGCTATCGACCCAGGCCACGTCATCGCGCCAGTGGTTGGGGTTGCGCTCGAAGGTCGATGACACGCCGGGCTTGAAGCTTTTCAGGATATAGCTGCCGCAGCCGTCGCCGGACCGCCAGTCGATGCTGTCGCCCTCGGCCTTGCACATCGCAAGGTGATAATCCGACAGGATGAAGGGGAAGTCGGCGTTGCCGCCCGAAAGGGTGAAGACAATGGTGTCGTCGCCTTCGGTTGAAATCTCTTGAATCGGCTCGACGATGGGACCAGCGGCCGAGGTCGAATCCTCGCCCCTGTGGTGATTGATCGAGGCGACCACGTCTTCCACGGTGAGCGGCTTGCCCGAGTGGAACGTGACCCCCTTGCGAAGTTTGAACCGCCAGACGCTTGCATCGTCGGAGGCTTCCCAGCTTTCGGCCAGTTCCGGAACAAGGCTGCCATCAGCGGCAACTTGGGTCAGGAAGCCATGGATGCCGAAGCCAAGTGCCAGCATATAGCCGTTTTCCCATTGGCCCGGGTCCAGCGTGTCGGTGGTTTGGCCGTGGCCCTTGGCCACCCGCAGGTGCCCGCCGCGCTTGGGCGTCTGGGCCATGGCCCCGCCCATCGGCAGGCTGGCGGCAAGCGCGCCGGCTGCGGTCGTTTTCAGAAATCCGCGACGATCCAGAAGTCCGCCTTTGATCAATGACATATCTTGTTCTCCCTGTGTCATTTGCGTTCGCCCCAAGCCCGTACAGGGCAGGGGCGCTGTCAACCTGTCGCAGCCACATGTCGTGGAAGCGACACTGTTGTTACGTTTCCGACGTTATTATGACGCGCACATGAAGCGCAACGGCATAGTTCAGTTTGTTTTGGTTGCCGAAACACGATCCCGGTCTTTATTGATTGACGAGTCAATTAAACAACTTTACCCACGCCTTGCAAGCATGGAGGACGAAGACATGCCCAAGCTAGGGATGGAACCGATACGCCGTTCGGCGCTTTTGGAGGCCACGATTCACGAGATCGGGGCGCGTGGCACCTTGGATGTGACGGTCAGCCAGATCGCCAAGAGGGCGGGGATGTCCTCGGGTTTGGCGCATCATTATTTCGGCTCCAAGGAACAGATTTTCGCCGCTGCCATGCGCCATATCCTCAGCCTTTATGGGGCCGAGGTGCGCGGCGCGCTCAGCATGGCGAAATCCCCGCGCGACCGGGTGGAGGCGGTGATCCGGGCCAGTTTCACCCCGGCGCAATTCCGCCCCGAGATGGTCTCGGCATGGTTGAATTTCTACGTGCGGGCGCAACGCTCGGACGAGGCGCGTCGCTTGCTGCATATCTACCAGCGGCGCTTGCGGTCAAACCTGCACCACGCCTTCCGGCAGATCGCCCCGACGCGCGCCCGCACCCTGACGCGCGGCACGGCGGCGATGATCGACGGGCTTTATATCCGGCAGGCATTGGGCGAGGGTGGCATCGCGCCCGATACCGCCATCGACGTTCTTCTGCATTATCTTGACACTTCTTTGGCACAGGACAGCAGCGCATGACCAAACGACCCAACATCCTTATTTTCATGGTGGATCAGTTGAATGGCACCCTGTTCCCCGATGGCCCGGCGGAGTGGCTTCACGCGCCCAACCTCAAGGCTTTGGCGGCGCGATCCACGCGGTTTCGCAACGCCTATACCGCTTCGCCGCTCTGTGCGCCGGGGCGGGCCAGTTTCATGTCCGGCCTGCTGCCCTCGCGCAGCCGGGTCTATGACAATGCCGCCGAATTTGCCGCCGACATTCCCACCTATGCCCACCACCTGCGCCGCGCGGGGTATCAGACCTGTCTGTCGGGGAAGATGCATTTCGTCGGCCCCGATCAGTTGCACGGGTTCGAGGAACGCCTGACCACCGATATCTACCCCGCCGATTTCGGCTGGACGCCCGATTACCGCAAGTCGGGCGAGCGGATCGACTGGTGGTATCACAATCTCGGGAGCGTC
>DATFKJ010000126.1:0-2426 GCA_035268705.1 Roseovarius sp.
AGGGCGGTGGCGGCGTCGGCCTCTTTCGGGGGATCGAACCATGTGTAGGCCCAGATGATCTTGAACTCGACATCGGGGTTCACTTTGCGGGCGTGGATATAGGCGGCGTTGATGCCACGGATCACCTCGGGGATTGGGTAGGAGGCGATATAGCCGATGATGTTCGATGTGGTCATCTTGGCCGCGATATGGCCCTGCACGGCGCGGCCTTCGTAGAAGCGGGCGCTGTAGGTCGAGACATTGGGCAAGGTCTTGAAGCCGGTGGCGTGTTCGAATTTCACGTCGGGGAACTGTTTGGCCACGGCCAGCGTGGGTTCCATGAAGCCAAACGAGGTGGTGAAGATCAGGTCAGCGCCGTCGAGCGCCATGTTGCGGATCGCGCGTTCGGCCTCGGGGCCTTCCTTGACGCTTTCCTGGAACACGGTTTCGACCTTGTCGCCGAAGTGCTCTTCGACCGCGAGGCGGCCTTGGTCGTGTTCATAGGTCCAGCCGCCGTCGCCCACGGGGCCGACGTAGATGAAGCCGACTTTGGTGGTGTCTTGGGCCATGGCCGAGGTGGCCACGCCAAGCGCCACGGCGGCACTTGCCAGTTTCTTGAGAAGGGTCATTTTTGTTTGCTCTCCCAGGTGGTTGGATCGTTTCGGTTTAGCTGCCCCTTATTGCGAGGCGTGGAATATGCGGCCCAATGAGGCGGGCGCGCGGGATTTGTCGGCCGACATGATGACCAGCACGAGGATGGTGATCAAGTAGGGCGACATCGACAGGTATTCGACCTTGAACGGCACGCGGATGCCTTGGGTCAGCAGGGCAAAGGCGAGGCTGGCGGTGAAAAGCGTGCCGAGGGTCCAGAGTTGCTTGGTCGTCATGGGGGACTTCGTGGCTGCCTTGACCAAGCCGTAAATCATAAGGCCAATGATCACCGCCCAGCCCAGCGCCGGGATCGGTAATTGCGCGCCGGCCGCTTGCAGGTTGAGTTGCAGCACGGTGATGCCGCCGAAGAGCCATGCGCCCAGAAGGACGCGGCCCGCTTTCCAGCTTGCGAAGACCACAAGCGCGAGGGCGATCCAGCCGGCCCCGGCGGTCATGCCTTCGGTCCATTGCGGCACGCGGATCAGGCTGATGTAGGCCCCGCCAAGGCCGGCGCAGGCGCCGCCGAACATGATCGCCAGCATCCGCACGCGCACCACCTTGTAGCCAAGCGCATGTGCGGCATCGTGGTTTTCGCCCACCGCCCGCAGGATCAGGCCCGCTCGGGTGTATTTCAGCACCGCCCAAACCGTGGCGCAAAGCGCGAGGCCGGCATAAACCATGATGTCATGGTTGAAGAGGATCGGCCCAAGGACGGGGATATCGGCCAGCAGGGGGATGTCCAGCTTGCCCGTGGGGGGCGGTTTGATGCCTTGGTAGCCTTGCCCCAGAAGCGCGCTCAGCCCGAGGCCGAAAAGCGTGAGGCCAAGGCCCGAAGCCACCTGGTTGGCAAGCGCCACTTGCGTCAGGAAGGCGAAGAGCAGCGAAAGCCCCGCCCCGCCCGCAGCCGCCGCGATAAAGCCGATGAGAGGCGAGCCGGTGTTGACCGCCGTGGCAAAGCCGCAGATTGCACCGGTGATCATCATCCCCTCGACCCCGAGGTTCAAGACACCCGTGCGTTCCACCACCAACTCGCCGAGGGCGGCAATAAGGATGGGCGTTGCCGCCACCATGAGCGAGGCCAAGAGAAGGACGGGGTTGATCGAGCCGAAATCCATCACGCGGTCTCCGCCGTTTTCAAACGCACGCGATAGTTGGTGAGCAAATCCACGGCGAGCAGCACAAAGAGCAGCGTGCCTTGGAACAGCTGTATCGCCGCGGCGGGCAGGCCGAGGCTGGATTGTGCGATCTCGCCGCCGATGTAGGTGAGCGCCATGAGCAGCCCGGCCAAGGCGATCCCGACCGGGTGCAAACGTCCAAGGAAGGCGACGATGATCGCGGTAAACCCGTAGCCGACGTTGAAGTCGATGCTGACTTGACCAGCGGGGCCAGAGACCTCGAACATGCCCGCCAGACCGGCCAGCGCGCCGGAGGCGCCGAGGCAAAAGAGAACTAGCCGCGCGGGGGAGACCCCTGCGAAACGTGCGGCGCGGGGGGCTTGGCCGGTGAGGCGGATCTGGTAGCCAAGGATATGGCGGCCCAGCAGGATATAAGCGAGGATCACCGCGATGAGGGCGGCGACCACCCCCCAATGCATGCCGCTGCCGGCGAAAAGCTCGGCGTTATGGGCGGCCGGATACTCCTGAAAATTGCGGCTGCCGGGGAAGCCATAGCCATCGGGGTTTTTCAACGGCCCAAGCGCCATGGCGGCGAGCAATTGTTCGGCCACATAAACCAGCATGAGAGAGACGAGAATTTCATTGGTGCCGAACTGCACCCGCAAAAGCGCCGGGATCATC
>DATFKJ010000127.1:0-23806 GCA_035268705.1 Roseovarius sp.
GGTGTAGCTTAGTCTTGCGACTATCCCTGTAAAAGGGGCAATATCCCAAAAGTGTTTTGCAAAAATGCAAAGGTGCGCGATGCAATGGGATGATTTGAAAACCTTTCTGGCCGTGGCGCGCAGCGAAAGCCTGTCGCGCGCCGGTCGGATTTTGAAGGTGGATCCGGCCACGGTAGGGCGGCGTGTGGCCCGGCTTGAGGCTGATATAGGTGCGCCCTTGTTCGCGAAATCGCCAACAGGATATGCCCTGACCGATGCGGGACAAAGGTTGATGACCCATGCGGTTCGGGTCGAGCAAGCCGTTGAGGGTGCTTCCGAGGAGATGGCAGGCCAGTCCGGCGGATTGACTGGGCAGATCCGTATCGGTGCGCCCGATGGCGCGGCCAACTACCTTCTCCCACAGGTCTGCGCCAAGATCGCCGAGGATAACCCGGATCTGGAAGTGCAGATTGTTGCCCTTCCAAGGGTCTTCAACCTTACCCGGCGCGAGGCGGATATGGTGATCGCGGTGAGCCCACCCACGGCTGGGCGTTTGACCGTGCAGAAGATCGCCGACTATCGGCTTCATCTGGCAGCTTCGAAACGCTACCTTCGGCAGGCTGCCCCCATTGAGCGGCTTGCGGATCTGAAAGGCCACCGGGTTGTCGGCTATATCCAAGACATGATCTTTGACAAGGAGTTGGACTATCTGCGCGAAGCGGGGGTGGATACGGTGAATCTTGCGTCCAACTCGGTCTCGGTGCAGCTGAACTGGGTGCGGCACGGGGCGGGCATTGGTATTCTGCACGACTTTTCGATTCCGGCGGTGGGCGGCGTGGTCAAGGTTCTACCCGAAGCCCTGAGCCTGACGCGTAGCTTTTACTTGGTGCGCCACGCCGACGACCGTCGGCTTGAGCGGCAAAATCGGTTTGCTACTGCTTTGGTCGAAGGAATGCGCCAAGAAGTGGCCCGGCTGGAAGGCCTTACTTGACAGAAACTTTATTATCGTAAACCGTGGTGTACACACAATTTGATAACGGAGGGCTTCGCCATGCTCGTGCAACAAATCCTTTCATCCAAAGGGGACCATAAAGTTGTCACGGTGAAGCCCGGAACGCTCGTGTCGGATGCAGCACAAACGCTTGCAGAGCGCCGGATTGGTGTTCTGATCGTCTCGCAAGACGGCGCTAAAGTGGACGGCATCATCTCGGAGCGGGACATCGTCCGCTCATTGGGCGTTCGTGGTGCCAAATGTCTGTCCGAAACCATCGACGAGATGATGACGACCAATCCGGTTTGCTGTTCGCGTCAGGACAGTTCCGATGCGGTTCTGTCGCGGATGACCGATGGCCGGTTCCGCCATATGCCGGTGGTTGAAGATGGCAAGTTGGTGGGGATCGTGACCATTGGCGATGTGGTCAAGGCGCGTTTGCAAGAGCTTTCGATGGAAAAAGATGCCCTTGAAGGAATGATCATGGGGTACTGAGGTTAGGCTCAGCGCGTCAGGACGAGTTTGCCGCCCCCGATTTCGACGCTTGAGAAGCGTTGCAGGTAGTCCATCCCTAAAAGTGAACCTTCCATCGCGCCGTCATTGACGACCGCGCGCACATTGGTGTCTTCGATCGGACCAATGGTGAAACGATCCAGGCGCACCGGGGCGGTGCGAACCTCGCCATTGGCGGTATAGGCACGGCCAAGATAGACAAGATCATCGACATCCAAACCGGCGCTGCGGGCATCTTCCTTCGACAGCACGATCTGTGTCGCGCCGGTGTCGACGACAAAACGCACGGGTTTTCCGTTCACATCGGCGGTCAGATAGTAATGCCCATCCGGGGCGCGTGGTAGTACGATTTGCCCCGACTGCGCCACGACGTTCTGGCTGGGCGCGACGCTTTGGCGGATGTCACCCCATAGGCCCGCAACGGCAATCGCCCCAAGGAAAATCAGGCCCCATGCGGCGGCATGTTGTGCGAGCTTGCCAAACGACTCGCGGTTTTGCGCGAAGAACCACAGCCCAATGGCGGAGGCGAGGATCACGAGATAGACAAGGCTGGCAGGATCGTTTTGCATGGCAAAGATATAGGCGGTTGCGCCCCTTTTTGAAAGATCAGGCGGCCAAGCCGAATCCGCGCAACCCATCCAGAACGAACTGTACCGCCAAAGCGGCGAGCAACATGCCCAACAAGCGCGTGACCACATTGATGCCAGTGCGGCCCAAGGCGCGCTCCAACAGGCCGGCGGTGAGAAACAGGATAAAGACCATGCCCACCACGCAGAGCATGACACCGATCACCCATGCCAATCCCTCCAACCCCGGTTTTTGCCCGGCCAGAAGGATCACCGTGGTAATTGACCCCGGCCCGCCAATGAGGGGGATGGCCAGCGGAAAAATCGAGGGATCATCGCTTTCATCTTCTTCCTCGGCTTCATCGGCTTGGGATTTGCGCCGCTTGCTGCGGCGTTCGAAAAGCATGTCGAGGGCGGTGAGGAACAAGAGGATTCCACCCGCGATGCGGAAGGCGGGCATTGAAATGCCAATAAAGCCTAGCACCGCCTCGCCGAAGGCCGCGAAAACGATCAGGATTAGCGCTGCCGTGATACAGGCCCGCAGGGCGATGGCGCGGCGCTTGGCTGTGCTCATGCCTTGGGTCATGGCGACGAAAAGCGGGGTCATGCCGATGGGGTCGATGATCACGAAAAGCGTGACAAAGGCGGTGATCAAAAAGGCAGTGTCTACGATCATGCGCCTTCGGCCTCCTCCAGCCGTTCAAGGGCCGCCATCCACAGGGTTTCTGCCCGAGCGAGCCCATCTTCGACCTCTGCAAATTTCTTTTGCCATTCGGCGGCATTGCCGGCATCGTTATAGACTGCCGGATCGGCCAGCTTGGTCGAGATACGTTCATGCATATCGGTCAGCTTTTCAACGCGCTGTTCGCATTTGCGCACCTCTTGGCGTAGGGTGAGTATGGCATCGCGCGAGGGGCGCTTGGGTTTTGGATGCTTGGGCTTGGATGCGGATTTCGCAGGTGCTTCGCCTGACAGCAGCATCTTCCGATAGCTTGCCAAATCGCCCTCGTAAGGGGCTACGCACCCGTCTTTGACCAGCCAAAGCCGGTCGGCCACCAACTCAAGCAAGTGCATGTCGTGGCTAACGAGGATCACCGCGCCACTGTAGGCGGTGAGCGCTTCGACCAAAGCCTCGCGGCTCTCGATATCAAGGTGGTTGGTTGGCTCGTCGAGGATCAGGAGATGTGGGGCGTCCAGTGTGGCCAGCATAAGGGAAAGCCGCGCCTTTTGTCCGCCGGAAAGGCCTTTGACTAGGGTTTCGGCTTGGTCTGCCCCGATACCGAAGCCTCCAAGCCGCGCGCGCAGCTTGGCGGGGGCCTCGTCCGGGCGAAGGCGGCGGATATGGTCGATGGGGGTTTCATCGACGCGCAATTCTTCGACCTGATGCTGCGCGAAATATCCCACGCGCAGTTTCGAGGCGCTGTGAACCTGACCTTCCATGGTGTCAAGTTTGCCTGCCAAGAGCTTTGAGAGTGTTGATTTCCCCTCACCGTTTCGGCCCAGCAGGGCGATGCGGTCATCCTGATCAATTCGCAGGTCCAAATGGCTGAGCACCGCTTTGCCATCATAGCCCACGCTGGCCCCTTCAAGGCGTAGGATAGGTGGCGACAGTTCCTCGGGTTCGGGGAAGGTAAAGCGGCGCAGGGCCGCTTCTTGCGGTTGGGTGATCGGCTCCATCTTGGCCAGTGCCTTGATGCGCGCCTGTGCCTGCTTGGCCTTGTCGGCCTTGTAGCGGAACCTGTCGACATAGGATTGAAGATGCGCGCGTCGGGCCTCTTGTTTCTTGGCCTCGGATTGCGCTGCGGCCAGACGCGCGGCGCGGGTTTTGGCGAAGGTGTCATACCCACCTTGGTACAGCGTCAGCTTGCGGTCTTCGAGATGCAGGATCGAGCCAACCGCGCGGTTGAGCAGCCCGCGATCGTGGCTGACCACCAGAACCGTATGTGGATACCGCGCCAGATAGCTTTCCAGCCAGAGCGCGCCTTCCAGATCGAGATAGTTCGTGGGTTCGTCGAGAAGCAGCAGATCGGGCTGTGCAAACAGCACGGCGGCCAGCGCCACACGCATCCGCCAGCCGCCGGAAAAGGCGCTGCATGGCATTTGTTGTTCGGTGTCATCAAACCCAAGGCCCTTGAGAATGCTGGCGGCGCGTGCCTCGGCCGACCACGCGTCGATATCGGCAAGGCGGGTCTGGATCTCGGCGATCCGGGTGCCATCGGTCGAGGCGTCGGATTCGGCCAGCAACTCGGCGCGTTCCACATCGGCGGCCAGAACGGTGTCGATCAACGAGACCTCGTTGCCCGGCACCTCTTGGGCCACGCCACCGATACGGGCGCGGGAGGGCAGGGCGATTTGCCCGGTTTCAAGCGCAAGTTCGCCCCGTATCAACCGGAACAACGTGGTCTTGCCGGTACCATTTCGGCCCACCAGACCCACCTTGTGGCCATCTGGTATCGTGGTCGAGGCATGTTCGATCAGCGGGCGGCCCGCCACCGAATAGGAAATATCATCAAGTCGCAGCATGTCGGGGGTTTGACGTAAACCCGGGCAGGCGTCAATCGCGGCTTTTCAAAGGGTCGACCCCATGCTATCGGACCCGCGATCAAACACGCGCGGGCAGGGGCCCGTGCCCCATTCATCAAGGAAAGAGGCTGACATGGCTGTGGAACGCACCCTGAGCATCATCAAACCCGATGCCACCAAACGCAACCTGACCGGTAAGATCAATGCCAAGTTCGAAGATGCGGGCCTGCGTATCGTCGCGCAAAAGCGCATTCAACTGACCAAGGCGCAAGCTGGTGAGTTCTATGCCGTACACAAAGAGCGCCCGTTCTACGACGAACTGTGCGAGTTCATGGCCTCCGAGCCGGTCGTCGTGCAGGTGCTGGAAGGGGAAGGCGCCATCGCCAAGAACCGCGAAGTGATGGGTGCCACCAATCCCGCCGATGCGGCCCCCGGCACCATCCGCGCCGAATTCGCCGAGTCGGTTGGCGAAAACTCGGTTCACGGGTCGGATGCGCCGGAAACGGCTGCAGTCGAAATCGCGTACTACTTCTCGGGTCTGGAACTGGTGGGCTAAGCCACACCGCTTTGACCGCGAGACAGGATTGGGTCGTGCTCTAATGTGGCGCGGCCCATTTTTGGTAAACGCGTCAGATGCTGGCGAAATCGTTGAAGACCTTGCGTGGGTCGCCTTGCGATGCCGGTGTCTGCTGAGATGATGCACCAACCTGTGTCTTTGGTTGATTCACAGGTTTTGGTGGTTTGGGTGGGGTCGCACTGGCCATCGGTCTGCTCCTGTTATTGGATGGCAAACCAGCCGGACGGCGCCCGGCTGGCGCCTGATTATCCAATCAGAATACCCCGCAAATGGGGCGGAAATGTGGCGACCTCAACTGCCCATGTCGGTGATGACCGTGACGCCATGCCCGGTGAATTCATTCATTTCTTCCAAAGCCTTGGCGACGCCACTCAAAGCGATTTCCTTGGTAATGAGACGGGATGGGTCTATACGCCCTGCGGCGATCATCTCGAAGAGTGAGGCAAAACGGTGCGCCCCTATTCCGCGCGTGCCATGCAGGGTGATCTGCCGAGAATAGATCATATCCAACAGGGGAATGGGCGGATTTGCATGTTGGCCAAGTGGCATGCCGATTTGCACATGCCGTCCCATTTTGCGCAACGATTCAAGCGAGTTATGGAATGTCGTGGTTACCCCTAGTGCATCGACCGAGACATGAGCGCCGCCGCCGGTGGCTTGCCGTATAGCCTCGCCAACGTCGTCATGCTCGGTTGCGTTGAGAGACACATTGGCCCCCATTTCGCGTGCGGCTTCAAGTGCGGAGGGGTTAACATCCACGGCGAGGACACGCGCCCCCAATGCCGCGCCGATCATTATGGCGGATAGGCCTACGCCTCCACAACCATGTATGCTAAGCCATTCACCGGGTTGTATTCTTGCCCGGTCAACCACTCCGCGAAAGGCTGTCGTCACGCGGCACCCCATGCCCGCCGCGGCGGCATACCCAACACCTTCGGGCAACGTCACAAGGTTAAAATCTGCGCGGGGGATGGCTATTTGCTCGGCGAACGCCCCCCAGCCGGTGAAACCGATGACATGTTGGTGGTTGCAAATGGTCGGCTCTCCGCCAC
The DNA here is from genome assembly GCA_035268705.1 of Roseovarius sp. GTDB lineage: Bacteria > Pseudomonadota > Alphaproteobacteria > Rhodobacterales > Rhodobacteraceae > Roseovarius. Next base: position 6,202 of record DATFKJ010000127.1, read on the forward strand.
GGCAATCAGGGCAAGTGCCACACCCCAGGATGAAGGGGGCCGTTACCCGGTCGCCTTCTGAAAATCCGTGGCATTCGGGGCCAACGGCGATCACGTCGCCCGAGAATTCGTGGCCCATCACATGCGGCAACTCAACATCCGGGTCCGCACCTTTCCATGCGTGGTGGTCCGAGCGGCACACGCCACAGGCGCGCACTGCAACGATGACCCCGTCGCGCGGGCATTCGGGATCGGGAACGTCGGTGATTTCTGGCGCGGTATCGAAGGCGGTGAGAAGGGCAGCTTTCATGGTGTCCTCGGATCTTGAGCTTTGTAAGTTTTGTACAGAGTCCGCCCTGATTTTGTACAAAAATCGCAGCGGGTCCGACAGTCTGTGTACAAGTTGTACATAGCTTGCAATTCCCGGAGTGATTTTTCATGGTTGAGCGTCGCCGCAGAGGAGCGTCCATGTCCAAACTGAAGTTGCGCCAAGATCCGCACAAGCTGCGGGAGACGCGCGAGAAGAACTTAGAAACCGCGATCGGGCGCGAAGTGCGCGAGGTGCGGCGCGCGCGGTCGATGACCGTCGCGGATCTGGCGGTGGCGACGGGGTTGTCTGTCGGAATGTTGTCGAAAATCGAGAACGGCATGACCTCGCCATCTCTGACCACGTTGCAGACCCTGTCGGCGGCCCTGAGCGTGCCGGTCACGGCCTTCTTCCGGCGCTTCGAGGAACAAAGGGAAGCGGTCCACGTCAAGGCCGGTGAAGCACTTGAGATGGAGCGTGCCGGAACTCGGGCAGGGCATCAATACAATCTACTGGGCCACCTTGGGGCCAACAACAGCGGCGTCGTGGTCGAACCCTACCTGATCACTCTCAATGAGACCTCGGATGTCTTCCCCACCTTCCAGCACGAGGGAGTCGAATTGCTATATATTCTTGAAGGAGAGGTTGGATATCGGCATGGCGATCAGAGCTTTCACCTTCGGCCCGGCGACAGCCTGTTTTTCGACGCCGACGCGCCACATGGACCGGATGAGTTGATCAAGCTGCCGATACGGTATCTCTCGGTGATCTCGTATCCGCAGGGTGGAAGTTGAGCCCACGCGTCGGGAGCTGACTTGGGTGGCACGCCTCCGGCGGGAGTATTTTTGCCAAGAAGAAGCATGTTTCATTGGGTTTTTTCTTGGGGCAAATACCCCGGGGGAGACGCCCGCAGGGCGGCGGGGGCAGAGCCCCCTGACAGGCGATATGATGGCAAAACTCTTCCCACAGCGTGCCGGACCTGCTACTATTCTCCGATAGACCCCGAAAACGGGGCATGTTCGAGGCAGTGTCGGCGGTTTAGATGACAGAGATGGTGTATGGCGCGGTCCCGGTACGGGATGCGGAGCCGGTTCTTCCCAAGTGGTGGCGAACGATCGACAAATGGTCGATCTCATGTGTGCTGATCCTTTTCGGTATCGGCCTTTTGTTGGGTTTGGCGGCCTCTCCGCCGTTGGCCGAAAAAAATGGGTTCGCACCGTTCCATTATGTTCAGCGTCAGACAGCATTTGGCGTCATGGCCTTGAGTGCCATGTTCCTGACTTCGATGATGAGCCCGAGTTTGGTACGTCGTCTGGCGGTGATCGGCTTTCTGGCGGCTTTCGCGGCGTTGATCCTTCTGCCGGTTTTCGGCACCGATTTCGGTAAAGGGGCCGTGCGGTGGTACAGCCTTGGGTTTGCAAGTGTCCAACCGTCTGAATTTCTCAAGCCCGGTTTCGTTGTCGTGGCCGCCTGGATGATGGCGGCGAGCCAGGACATCAACGGGCCACCCGGTTTGAGCTGGTCTTTCCTGTTGGCCATCGTGATTGTTGCATTTCTGGCCATGCAGCCGGATTTCGGGCAGGCCTGTTTGGTGCTTTTCGGTTGGGGCGTGATGTATTTCGTGGCCGGTGCGCCGATCCTGCTTTTGTTGGTCATGGCGGTATGCGTGATCGTGGCGGGCAGTGTCGCCTATTCCAACTCCGAGCATTTCGCGCGTCGTATCGACGGCTTCCTAAGCCCTGATGTGGATCCCAATACTCAGTTGGGCTTTGCCACCAACGCAATCCGCGAGGGCGGATTTTTCGGCGTTGGGGTTGGTGAGGGCGAGGTGAAGTGGAGCCTGCCCGATGCCCATACAGATTTCATTATCGCAGTGGCTGCCGAGGAATATGGCCTGATCCTCGTGCTCTGTATCATCGTGCTTTATGCAACCGTGCTGGTGCGCTCGCTTGCGCGTTTGATGCGCGAGCGTGACCCGTTCATTCGGCTGGCTGGCACAGGTCTGGTGGCGATGTTCGCCGTGCAGGCGATGATCAACATGGGGGTGGCCGTGCGGCTTTTGCCGGCCAAGGGGATGACGCTTCCTTTTGTCAGCTACGGTGGCTCGTCCTTGATTGCGGGCGGTATTGCCGTGGGGATGCTTTTTGCCTTCACACGGTCACGTCCTCAGGGCGAGATCGGCGATATCCTGCGTGGGCGGGTGAGGTGACTGGTCATTTACGCCGGGTTGCGCCATGAGAGCGCAATTCAGGCAATGAGGTGATGCTGTGAGCGAAAGACAGCCATTACTTGTAATCGCGGCCGGCGGGACCGGTGGCCATATGTTTCCGGCTCAAGCGCTGGCCGAGGTGATGTTGCGCCGGGGTTGGCGGGTGAAACTTTCGACTGACGCGCGCGGGGCGCGCTATACCGGCGGCTTCCCGCATTCGGTTGAGATTTCCCAAGTGTCGAGCGCCACCTTTGCGCGTGCCGGATTTTTCGCCAAGGCCTTGGTGCCGTTTCGCATTCTGGGCGGTGTCATGGGTGCAGCCTTTGGCATGCTGCGCGACCAGCCCGACATCGTGGTGGGTTTTGGCGGTTATCCGACGATCCCGGCGCTTGGCGCGGCGTGGCTGTTGCGCAGGCCGCGGATGATCCATGAGCAAAACGGTATTCTTGGCCGGGTGAACAAGGTTTTCGCCAAGCGCGTGGATCGGGTGGCCTGTGGGACATGGCCGACGGATTTGCCAGCTGGCGTGGAGGGGGTTCATGTGGGCAACCCAGTGCGCGCCAGTGTTCTGGAGCGGGCAGGTGCGGGATATATTCCGCCCGGGGATTACCCTATGTCGGTGCTTGTTATCGGGGGCAGCCAAGGCGCGCGTATCCTGTCAGATGTCATTCCGGCGGCGATTGCGGACCTCCCTGAGGATCTGCGGCGCAATATCCGTGTCGCGCATCAAGCGCGCGATGAAGATGGTGAGCGCGTGGCGCAGTTTTACGCCGAGGCTGGCATAGATGCCGAGGTCGAGCCGTTTTTCCGCGACGTGCCACGCCGGATGAGCGAGGCGCAAATGGTGATCAGCCGCGCCGGGGCCTCGTCCATCGCGGATATCAGCGTAATCGGACGGCCAAGCATCCTGATCCCTTATGCGGCAGCGGCGGGGGACCATCAGACAGCGAACGCGAAAGGCTTGTCGCAGGCGGGGGGCGCGATTGTCATCCCGGAAAGAAAACTTGCGGTGGACGCGGTTTCCGAGCAGATAGCCAGCGTTCTGACCAATCCGCAGGGGGCCACGCAGATGGCGCAGGCGTCCCTTGGTCAGGGCCTGCCCGACGCGCCTTTAAACCTGGCCGATATGGTCGAAGAGCTGGCGAAAGGGCGAGGGACATGAAGGATCTGGCGATCAGAGGGGACAGAGCGATGAATGCCGCAACCAAGCTGCCGGGGGACGTGGGCTCCATTCATTTCGTAGGCATTGGCGGCATTGGCATGTCGGGCATCGCCGAGGTGCTGTTGAACCATGGCTACGTGGTGCAGGGCAGTGACCTGAAATCGACGCCAATCACTGAGCGGCTTGAGGCCATGGGGGCGCATATCTTTCAGGGTCAACGTGCCGAGAATCTTCAGGATGCCGAGGTCGTGGTCATTTCGAGCGCGATCAAACCGGGCAACCCCGAGTTGGACGAGGCGCGCCTCAAGGGGCTGCCCGTGGTGCGCCGGGCCGAGATGCTGGCCGAGTTGATGCGCCTGAAGTCAAACGTGGCCGTGGCAGGCACCCACGGCAAGACGACGACGACGACGATGGTCGCGGCGCTTCTGGATCACGGGCGTTTCGACCCAACGGTGATCAATGGCGGGATCATTCACGCCTATGGCTCCAATGCACGCGTGGGGCAGGGCGAATGGATGGTGGTCGAGGCCGACGAAAGCGATGGCACCTTCAACCGGCTGCCCGCGACCATTGCCATCGTCACCAACATTGACCCCGAACATATGGAACACTGGGGGACCGAGGAGAATCTGCACCGGGGCTTTTATGACTTCGTGAGCAACATTCCCTTTTACGGTCTCGCGGTCTGCTGCACCGATGACGCGGATGTGCAGGCACTCGTGGCGAAACTGACCGACCGCCGGGTGGTGACCTATGGGTTCAACACGCAGGCCGATATCCGGGCAGTCAACCTGCGCTATGAAAAAGGCGTGGCGCATTTCGATGTGGCCCTGCAGGCCGAGGGTGAGGTGATCGAAGGGTGCCAACTTCCGATGCCCGGGGACCATAACGTGAGCAATGCCTTGAGCGCGGTTGCCGTGGCGCGGCACCTCGGCATGAAGCGCGATGAAATCCGCGAGGCCTTGGCAAATTTTGGTGGTGTGAACCGCCGCTTTACCCGTGTGGGCGAGGTGAACGGCGTGACGGTTATCGACGATTACGGCCACCACCCGACCGAGATTGCCGCCGTCCTGAAGGCCGCGCGGCAGGCTTGCGAGGGCCGCGTGATTGCAGTGCATCAGCCACACCGGTACACGCGCCTTCATCATCACTTCGACGAGTTTTGTGCCTGCTTCAACGAGGCCGATGTCGTCGCCATCGCCGAGGTATATGCCGCCGGCGAAGACCCTATAGAAGGGGCGACGCGTGATGATCTGGTTGCGGGGCTGATCCGCGCGGGTCACCGTCATGCGCGGGCCATTCAGGATGAGGACGATCTGGAGCGTCTGGTGTGCGAGCAGGCCAATCCCGGCGATATGGTCGTCTGCCTTGGAGCGGGTACGATCAGCACATGGGCCAATGGCTTGCCGGATCGGTTGAGTCGAGGCTGAGCATTGGGCAGGATGCGTGCGAGGAATCTGAGATTTCCGGGTCGTTTGACGGCTGGAAAACGGGGCGCGTATGACTGAGCATCTGCAACGCCGCATCGGTTTGGGCCTTCTGACCGCCTATGGGGTGGGCGTGATGGTGGGCGCGGGCATCTATGTGCTTGTCGGCGCCGTGGCCGCACAGGCAGGCGTTTGGGCGCCGCTCTCTTTCCTGATTGCCGGTGTGATTGCCGCGCCAACGGCCCTGTCTTACGCGGAATTCACCACCCGCCTGCCCGAGGCGGCAGGCGAGGCGGTCTTCGTGGCCAAGGGCTTGAATTCCAAAGCCCTGGGGATCGTCGTGGGGCTGGCGATCGTGGCCGCCGGTACGGTTTCAGCCGGGGCCGTCCTGCGTGGTGGCGCGGGGTATCTGACTTCGATCACCGGCTGGCCCGACATGGTGGTGATCGTGGCCATGGGCGCGGTCTTGATCGGGGTGGCCATCGTGGGCGTCTTGGAAAGCCTCACCATGGCGGCGATTTTTACGGCAATCGAAATTGTTGGCCTGATCCTGGTGGTCTGGGCCGGGGCGGGGGCAGACCCCGTGGCGGACTATAGCGCGCCGCCCGAGATTGTCTGGTCGGGGGTCGTGGCCGCCGCCGTTTTGGCCTTTTTCGCTTTCATCGGGTTCGAGGATATCGTGAACATGGCCGAGGAGGTGCGTAACCCCGAACGCACATTACCGCGTGCGATCCTTCTGTCGCTTTTGTTGACCAGTCTGCTTTATGGGGTGGTCAGCTGGGCGGCGGTGCGCGCTGTGCCTTTGGAGAACTTGGCGGGCAGTGAACAACCCCTCGCGCTGGTCTGGTCCGAGGCTAGGGGTGGCAGTGCAGGTTTCTTGTCGCTCATCGCCGTGGCCGCCGCCTTGAACGGCGTGTTGGCGCAGATCGTCATGGCGGCGCGGGTGCTGTTCGGCCTGGGACGGCGGCATGCCGGCTTGTCGATATTCTATCACGCCAGTCACCGGTTCGGGACGCCGGTCTTGGCAACTCTTTTGATCGGCGTTGGGGTCTTGGCGGGGGCGCTTTTGCTGCCGGTGTCGCAATTGGCCGAGGTGACCTCGGTCATCTTGTTGTCGGTATTCGTTCTGGTCAACGCGGCGCTCATCGCTATGAAGCGACGCGCGCCTGCTGCGCCCTTCACCGTGCCCATGCTTGTTCCGGTGGTGGGGCTATTGGCGGCACTGGTCGCTTTGGTTTTGAGTATGGGGGTAGGGGCATGACACTGTCGGTTGTCTTGGCCTGTTTGTGGATCATTTTGGCCAATGTTCTGGGGATGATCCCGAGCCGGGACAACCACTGGCGGCGCGCCTATGCGCTGATCGCCTTGGGTATTCCTTTGCTGGGCTTCGTCACTTATCAAAACGGGCCTTGGTGGGGCATGGCCTTTTTGATCGGCGGGATGAGCGTCTTGCGTTGGCCTTTGGTTTATCTGGCCCGCTGGTTGCGGTGGCGCATCGGTATGTAAGCGCGCGCCCTTGGCCGGTGGGGGCCTCCGGCGGGGATATTTTTGGCAAGAAGAAACGGGGTGCTTGCCCTTTTTTGTCCAGAGGACTAAGCCGCGCGCATGACAAGGATGCCGGATGTTCGTGGAAAACTGACGCAGGATCGGATTTTGGCCGATCTGACATGGCTGCGCGTGGGCGGCCCGGCGGATTGGCTGTTTCAGCCGGCGGATGTCGAGGATTTGGCCGCCTTTTTGTGTGACTTGCCCAAAGATGTGCCGGTGTTTCCCATGGGTGTGGGCAGCAACCTGATCGTGCGGGATGGCGGCTTGCGTGCCCTGGTAATCCGCATGGGGCGTGGCTTCAATGGTATTTCGGTTGAGGGCAATCGGGTGATTGCCGGAGCTGCTGCACTGGATGCGCATGTGGCGAAAAAGGCGGCGGAGGCCGGGGTTGACCTGACGTTTTTGCGCACCATCCCCGGCGCCATTGGCGGCGCTGTACGGATGAATGCGGGCTGTTATGGCACCTATGTGGCCGATCATCTGGTCGAGGCGCGGGCGGTGACGCGTGAGGGTGAGGTGGTGACGCTGACCCCTGAGCAGTTGAATTTCCAGTACCGGCAAAGCGACTTGCCTGACGGTTGGGTGATCGTGGAGGCGGTGTTCGAGGGGGGGCGCGGTGATCCGGCGGCCTTGGTGGCGCATATGGAGGCGCAGCTTAGGAAGCGGGATGAGACCCAGCCCACCAAGGACCGCACCGCGGGCAGCACATTCCGCAATCCGGTGGGGTTTTCCAGCACCGGGCGGGCGGATGATGTGCATGATCTGAAGGCTTGGAAGGTGATTGACGACGCCGGTATGCGCGGTGCGCGCATGGGCGGTGCGCAGATGAGCGAGAAGCATTCCAACTTCCTTATCAACACCGGCGATGCCACGGCGGCGGACCTTGAGGGTTTGGGCGAAGAGGTGCGAAAAAAGGTTTTCCAAAACAGTGGAATAGAGTTACACTGGGAAATCATGAGGGTTGGCGAAACGGCCCCGTGACGCCAAGGCAGGTGATTTTAATAAAAGTGAGCCGGTTAACGGTTCTGAACATTGAGGCACGAGTTGGGACTTTCGAGCAGAAAATCCCCGACAGTGGCGGTGATTATGGGTGGCCCCTCGTATGAGCATGAGGTGTCGCTGTCTTCAGGACGTGAATGCGCCGCCGCATTGCGGGAAGCAGGGTACGAGGTGATCGAGGTCGAAGCGGGCCGCGAGCTTGCCGTGCGGCTTCTCGAGATTTCCCCCGACGTTGTGTTCAACGCCTTGCATGGCCGCTGGGGCGAGGATGGCTGTGTGCAGGGTTTGTTGGAGTGGATGGGCTTTCCCTACACGCACTCCGGGGTGCTGGCGTCCTCTCTTGCGATGGACAAGGAACGCACCAAGGATATCTATCGCGCCGAAGGGTTGCCGGTGGTGGACAGTGTTCTGGCACCACGCGACACGGTTCGCAATGAGCATGTCATGGCCGCACCTTACGTAGTGAAGCCTTATAACGAAGGCTCGTCGGTCGGGGTGTATCTGGTGCATGAGGAAGCCAGCGGGCCGCCGCAGCTGTCGGATGAAATGCCCGAACTGGTCATGGTCGAAGCCTTTGCGCCGGGGCGGGAGTTGACGACAACGGTGGTGGGCGACCGGGCGCTTACGGTGACCGATATCCTGACCGATGGTTGGTATGATTATGACGCGAAGTACAAGAAAGGCGGGTCGCGCCATGTTGTGCCCGCTGACATCCCGCAGGTCATTTTTGACGCTTGCTTGGATTACGCCAAGCGGGCGCATGAGGTGCTGGGATGTCGCGGAGTGAGCCGGACGGATTTCCGTTGGGATGAAACACTGGGCCTGGATGGTCTGGTGCTGCTTGAGACCAATACGCAACCCGGGATGACACCGACGTCGCTGACGCCGGAGCAGGCGCAGTCGGTTGGCCTGTCTTTTCCTGAGCTTTGCGCGTGGATGGTGGAGGATGCCTCGTGCAACAGGTGAACCGCCCTGATCCCGCGCCCTCACGCTGGGCCTATCGCTTCGAGCGGCTGATGCTGACGCCGCTGTTTCGCAAGGTGTTGCGCGTCGGGGTGCCGTTTGGCCTGAGTTTCATGGCGGGAACGCTTTATCTGTCGGATGAGGCGCGGCGCGATGCGCTTGTTTTGAAAGTTGCAGAGATCCGGCAAGAGATCGAGACCCGCCCCGAATTCATGGTGCAGCTTCTGGCCGTGGAGGGGGCGAGCACCGGTGTGGAAGAGGATATCCGCGAGATTTTCCCGTTCGACCTGCCGGTGAGTTCCTTCGATCTGGAACTGGAACAGGTGCGCGAGATGATCGTGGGGCTGCCCGCGGTGGCAGATGCCGATGTCCGCCTGCGGCAAGGCGGCGTTCTTATGGCCAAGGTTACGGAGCGCGAGCCGGTGGCGGTTTGGCGAACGCACGATGGATTGGCGGTTGTGGACGCCGAAGGTGTCAGCGTCGCCGACCTGCGACATCGGTCGGACCGGGGCGATTTGCCGGTGATCGCGGGGGAGGGCGCCGACAAGGCGGTACCCGAAGCCTTGGAGATTTTGCGCGCTGCTTCGCCCTTGGCCGAGGACATGCGTGGCTTGGTCCGCATGGGTGAGCGGCGCTGGGATGTTGTCATGCAGCGAGGGCAGCGGATCATGCTGCCCGAGTCGCAGCCGGTGCGCGCATTGGAGCGCGTGATCGTCCTTAATGATGTGCAGGACATGCTGGCGCGTGATCTTGTGGCGGTGGACATGCGGCTTGCGTCGCGGCCCACCATCCGAATGAACGAAGCGGCCACCGAAGAATGGTGGCGGATAACAAAAATCTCCTCAGGGGCAGAAAAATAACATGATCGAGCTCTATGAATCCCAACGTGCGATGCGCAATATGCGCAAGGCGGCGATGCAGCGCGGTGTTGTGGCGGTGCTTGATGTGGGGACCTCGAAGATCGCCTGTCTGGTGCTGCGGTTTGACGGCACCGAGCGACTTCGCGAGACCGATGGTATCGGCGCAATGGCAGGGCAGGCCGGTTTCCGTGTGATTGGTGCGGCGACCACGCGCTCACGCGGGGTGCGCTTTGGCGAGATCGACACCATGTCTGAGACCGAGCGCGCCATTCGCACCGCGGTGCAGGCCGCGCAGAAGATGGCGAATATCCGCGTCGACCACGTGATCGTCTGTTTTTCGGGCGCAAGCCCGCGGTCTTATGGATTGGCCGGGCAGGTGGAACTTGAAGGCCATACTGTCAGCGAACAGGACATCAGCCGGGTTCTGAGTGCCTGCGACGTTCCTGATTACGGTGAAGGGCGCGAGGTTCTCCATGCGCAGCCCGTCAATTTCGCTCTGGATCATCGCACGGGCCTAAATGACCCGCGGGGCCAGATGGGCCAAGAGCTTTCGACTGATATGCACATGCTGACCGTCGACGGTGCGGCGATCCAGAATCTGGCGCATTGTGTGAAACGCTGCGATCTGGAGTTGGCCGGATTGGCAAGTTCTGCTTATGTGAGCGGCGTTTCGGCACTGGTCGAGGATGAGCAGGAGTTGGGCGCGGCCTGTATCGACCTTGGCGGTGGCAGCGCGGGCATCTCGATCTTCATCAAGAAACACATGATTTACGCCGACAGCGTGCGCATGGGGGGCGACCATGTGACGGGTGACATTTCCATGGGGCTTCAGGTGCCTCAAGCCACGGCCGAGCGGATCAAGACCTTTTACGGCGGTGTCGTGGCGACAGGCATGGATGACCGCGAGATGATCGAGATCGGCGGTGAGACCGGCGATTGGGAGCACGACCGGCGCACCGTGAGCCGCGCCGAACTGATCGGCATCATGCGTCCTCGGGTCGAGGAGATCCTTGAAGAAGTGCGCGCGCGGCTGGATGCGGCCGGGTTCGATCACCTGCCAAGCCAGCAGATCGTGCTGACCGGCGGCGGCAGCCAGATCCCCGGATTGGATGGATTGGCCAGCAAGATCTTGGGTCAGCAGGTGCGGCTTGGGCGGCCCTTGCGGGTGCATGGGCTTCCGCAGGCTGCGACGGGCGCGGGCTTTGCCAGTGCGGTTGGCATGTGCCTTTTCGCGGCGAATCCGCAGGACGAATGGTGGGACTTCGAGATTCCCGTCGACAGGTATCCGGCGCGGTCCCTGAAACGCGCGGTGAAATGGTTTAAGGACAACTGGTAACCGCAAGATATGGTGAATTCGGCGAAATCCCGCGTGTTAGCGCAAAAACCTTGCCATATTTTGTGGTTTTATGGTGTTTTTTAGGTGACGCGGCAGGTAACGATCGGTAAGAATAGGCTAATATACGCGGATTTTACGGCCTGTCGGGACAGCAGGCACAACAGGCACAACAGCAGGCGGACAGAGCAATGACATTGAACCTCACGATGCCCGGACATGATGAACTCAAGCCCCGGATCACCGTTTTCGGTGTGGGTGGCGCGGGTGGCAACGCAGTCAACAACATGATCGAGAAGAACCTCGAAGGTGTTGATTTCGTCGTGGCAAACACGGACGCACAGGCCCTTTCACAAAGCAACGCGGAACACCGCGTGCAACTGGGCGTGAAGGTCACCGAAGGACTGGGTGCAGGTGCCAAGGCCACGATCGGCGCGGCGGCTGCCGAGGAAAGTATCGAACAGATCGTCGATCACCTTGCCGGGGCGCACATGTGTTTCATCACCGCAGGCATGGGTGGCGGGACCGGTACCGGTGCGGCCCCGATCATCGCGCAGGCCGCGCGGGAACTTGGCGTTCTGACCGTGGGTGTTGTGACAAAACCATTCCAATTCGAAGGCGCCAAGCGGATGCGTCAGGCCGAGGATGGCGTGGATTCCTTGCAAAAAATGGTCGATACCCTGATCATAATTCCCAACCAGAACCTGTTCCGGCTGGCCAACGAGAAAACCACCTTCACAGAAGCCTTCAGCATGGCGGACGACGTGCTGTATCAGGGCGTGAAAGGTGTGACCGACCTGATGGTGCGCCCGGGCCTGATAAACCTCGACTTCGCAGACGTGCGCGCCGTGATGGACGAGATGGGCAAGGCCATGATGGGCACTGGCGAGGATGCGGGCGAAGATCGCGCTATCCAGGCTGCCGAAAAGGCCATTGCCAACCCTCTGCTGGACGAGATCAGCCTGAAAGGCGCCAAGGGCGTTCTGATCAACATCACCGGCGGTCACGACCTGACCCTGTTCGAACTGGACGAGGCCGCGAACCGTATTCGCGAAGAAGTGGACGCAGATGCCAACATCATCGTGGGCTCGACCCTTGATACCTCGATGGAGGGCACGATGCGGGTCAGCGTTGTTGCCACCGGTATCGACGCGACTGACATGAGCCACGATATCCCGGTTCCGCGCCGCAGCTTGGCAGAGCCACTCAAACCTGCTGAAGTACAGGAAGAAGCGCCGGTCGAGCAAGAGGCACCGGCCCAGGTAGCGGCCAGCACCGTCGAAGAACAGCCCAGCATGTTCAATGACTTGGATGCACAGCGCGCTGCGGCCGAAGACCAAATGGAAGACATCTTTGACGAGGCCCCCGCGGCCGAGGCGCAAGATGATCTGCCGCCGCCGGCATACACGCCGAGCGTCGAGCAATTCGACCCCGCCGCACGCGCGGAGGAGGACAATGACGCGCAACTCGACGCCTTCGTTGCCCCTAAGGCTCCGGCCCCTGGTACGCCGTCGCCCGAAGCCATGGCGCGTTTGCAGCACGCAGTGAGCAAAGCACCGGGTCAACGACCTGCTCAGACACAGCCGACAACGCAAGCGGAACAATCTGACGAAGGCTCGCAGCAGGAGCGCTCGCGCTTCGGCATCAACTCGCTGATCAACCGGATGACGGGGCATAGCCACGAAGCCGAATCCGCGCCGCGCCCGGCACGTCAGCAGCCGACGATGCAGGCTCCGCAACCGCAACAATCGGCGCAGGACGAGGAAGACGAACAGATCGAGATCCCCGCATTCTTGCGCCGGCAAGCGAACTAACGCGAGCGTGCTACGCTATTAAAGGCTGCCCTCGGGCGGCCTTTTTTATTTAAAATCATATGCTTATCATTTGCGTATGTAGATTAGGCGAAAAACCGCCAACCGGTCGCGGACGCATGTTTCATATCGTTGCAAAGATTGAGTTGAGCCTGAGCGACCTGGCCTCTAAACCCTTTGCTAACCTTTAAGGGCGTGGGCCGTAAACCGTGAGTGAAAACGGAAGGCCTCGCTTAGGATAAACAAGTTTTCGAGGGCATCCGTGCAGACGAGCATTCAGTCATCGGTATCGTTTCAAGGTGTTGGGCTGCATAGCGGCCTTCCCGCGCGCTTGACGATTCGCCCAGCCGAGGCTGATCACGGCATCGTCTTTCGGCGTGTGGATGTCATTGGCAGGGCGACTGACCTGCCGGCATGGTATAGCAGCGTACATCAATCTCCGCTTTGCACACGTCTTGAGAATGACGACGGCGTTTCGATTTCGACGATTGAGCATGTCATGGCGGCGCTCATGGGGTGTGGCATCCACAATGCCTTGGTTGAAGTGGATGGCCCCGAGGTCCCAATCTTGGATGGCAGTTCTGCGGCCTTTGTCCGTGGCATTCTTTCGCGCGGCCTCCGGCTCTTGGGTTACCCGGTCAAGGCTCTTCGCATCCTGCGGCCCGTTTCGGTGGCGCGTGGTGAGGCTTGGGCGCGCCTGACGCCGCACGAGACGCTTTTGATCGAATTCAGCATCGAGTTCGAGGATGCTGCGATTGGGGTTCAGAAAAAGACCCTGAACATGTCGAACGGCAGCTTTGTACGTGAATTGAGCAATAGCCGCACATTCTGCCGAAAAGCCGACGTCGACACCATGCGTGCCAACGGGTTGGCGCTTGGCGGGACGCTGGAAAATGCTGTGGTCGTGGATGGTGCCGAGGTTCTCAGCCCCGGTGGGTTGCGTCACGTGGACGAGGCCGTGCGCCACAAGATGCTGGATGCGCTTGGTGATCTGGCATTGGCCGGCGCGCCGATTCTTGGCCATTACCAAGGTATGCGGGCCGGGCATGCCCTGACCAATGACTTGCTGCATGCTCTGTTTGCCGATCCGGCGAATTACGAGTGGGTGCAGTGCGACGCAGAGATGGCGCGGCGCCTACCGGGCGCAGGTGCGCACTGGGGTGAAATTCCCGAAGTGGCCTGACGTCGCAAGTTTTGCGCAAAGTCATTTTGCACCGGAAATTTATGTGCTAGGACCATTTCAAGTTGGGGGTCATGGCCCTTTCATGTCGAGAAGAAGGTGAGTTCGAGCATGACGTTGCGCAAGTCCCAGGCGAAGCTGGTTTTTGTGGTCGCAATGGGCCTGATGGTGTCCGCGTGCGGCGGACTGGACGGAGACATCAAGCGTGGTGAGCTCGACTATGAGAATTATACCGCCAAACAGATCTTCGAGCGCGGTGAATTCGATCTGGCGCGCAATGATCCTGATCTGGCGGCGCAGGTTTTTGGCGAGGTAGAGCGGCTTTACCCCTATTCCGAATGGGCCAAACGTGCCTTGATCATGCAGGCGTATTCTTATCACCAAGACCAAGATTACGAGAACAGCCGTTCCGCCGCGCAGCGTTTCATTGACTTCTATCCGACAGATGAAGATGCCGCCTATGCGCAGTATCTTCTGGCACTCAGCTATTACGATCAGATCGACGAAGTTGGCCGCGATCAAGGGCTGACCTTCCAAGCGCTGCAATCGCTGCGTAAGGTGATCGAGAATTATCCAGATAGCGAATATGCGCGGTCTTCGATTCTGAAATTCGATCTGGCCTTCAACCATTTGGCGGCCAAGGAAATGGAAATTGGCCGGTATTACCTGAAACGCGATCATTTTAGTGCAGCGATCAATCGGTTTCGCGTGGTCGTTGAGGATTTCCAAACCACCACCCATACGGCCGAGGCGCTACACCGATTGGTGGAAGCCTATTTGTCGCTTGGCTTGACGGACGAGGCGCGGACTGCCGGGGCGATCCTTGGCTATAACTTCCGCGGCACGGAATGGTACGAAGACAGCTACAAGATGCTGACCGGTCAGGGTTTGACGCTGGAAGCGGCAGGCGACAACTGGTTGCGGCAAGTGTATCGGCAGATGATTCAGGGCCGTTGGCTGTAAGGGCAGGGCGAGGTGACCCCTCGCCCGACGGGTTACGCTAATGCTGCGCGCACTGGATATTCGCGACATTCTGATCATCGACCATCTCGAACTGGGATTTCAGCCGGGGTTGAATGTGCTGACCGGAGAAACCGGCGCGGGAAAATCCATTTTGTTGGACAGTCTGGGGTTCGTTCTGGGCTGGCGCGGGCGGGCCGAATTGGTGCGCCAAGGGGCCGAGCAAGGCGAGGTGGTGGCCGAGTTCGATCTGCCCGAAGGCCACCCGGCGCGCGCCGTTCTGGAGGAGGCGGGCCTGCCTGCGGGCGAGGAATTGATCCTGCGGCGGGTCAATACACGCGACGGGCGCAAGACCGCTTGGGTCAATGACCGTCGCTGTTCGGGTGAGGTCTTACGCCAGTTGTCGGACACTTTGGTGGAGTTGCACGGGCAGCACGATGACCGGGGGCTTTTGAACCCGCGGGGACACCGTGATTTACTGGATACCTATGGTGGGCTGGAGGCGCAGCGCGCCAAGGTGCGGGCCGCATGGCGGTCCATGGCCGAAGCGCGCAAAGCCTTGGACAAGGCACAGGCGGCACTGGAAGAGGTGCGCGCCGAGGAAGAGTTCCTGCGCCATGCGGTGGGAGAGTTGGACGCGCTTGACCCGCAACCGGGTGAGGATGAGGCCCTTGATGGCCGTCGCCGTTTGATGCAGCAGGCCGAGAAAATCCGCGAGGATATTGCCCGGGCGCAGGCCGCGCTTGGCCTTGAAGGGGCTGAAGGGGCGGCAGGCGACGCCTTGCGCTGGTTGGACGGGGTAGCCGACCGGGCCGAAGGGCAGTTGGACGAGCCGATTGCCGCGATTGGCCGGGCCATGGTGGAACTGGACGAGGCCGCGCAGGGGGTGACCCGTTGCCTTGATGGGCTGACCTTTAACCCTCTTGAACTGGAAGAATGCGAGGAACGGCTATTCGCGATCCGTGCCATGGCGCGCAAGCACGGCGTGGCGCCGGATGAATTAGGTGAATTTGCTGAAGGACTGCGCGGAAAGCTGGCTGCTTTGGAGCAGGGCGATGCTGATCTCAAGAGCTTGGAAGGCACCTTGGAAGAGGCAAAGGCCGCCTATGATGCTGCCGCCGTGGAGCTGTCCGAAACACGTACAAGGGTTGCTGGGGCCTTGGACCAAGCGGTCATGAATGAGCTTGCGCCACTCAAGATGGAGCGGGCGGTCTTTTCCACGGTGATCGAGACCGCCGAGCCGGGGCCAGAGGGGCGTGATGCCGTAACCTTTACCGTGGCCACCAACCCCGGCGCACCTGCCGGGCCGCTCAACAAGATTGCATCAGGTGGGGAGCTAAGCCGCTTTTTGCTGGCTTTGAAGGTTTGCCTGACCGGAACGGATAGCGGATTGACCATGATCTTCGACGAGATCGACAGGGGGGTCGGTGGGGCCACGGCCGATGCCGTGGGCCGAAGGCTCAAGCAACTGGCCGAAGGTGGGCAGGTTCTGGTCGTCACCCATTCGCCGCAGGTTGCGGCGCAAGGCGCGCATCATTGGCGGGTTGAAAAGAAGGTCGTCGACGAGCAGACGCTTTCGACGGTCACCGCCTTGCCGAACAGCGACAGGGTGGACGAGATTGCCCGGATGCTGTCGGGTGATACGATCACAGACGAGGCCCGTGCGGCGGCTCAGGCCCTTATGGGTTAGGCAACTCGCGTCACAAGTCCACGCAACGCGCCGGGAAAGCCCGTGACCGCCCCTGCATCAAGCCTTGTGGTGCCGTCGCCGCCTTGCCCACTTGGGCCTTGTTCATCGCAACGCTCCTGATCTGGGAGACCCGTTGGTACGCGATCAAACTACAGATCGGGCCGGTGGCCTTGGATGTGCCGGTTTTCTATCGCATGGCGATTGCCGGTCTCGATCCTGCCGGAAGGGTACGCTTGGACTCCGTTGGCCGCGGTCGGCGTAGGGGGCTGCCCTTTTGGGCAATCTGGTCATGTTCTGGCGTCGGCTTGGGCCTGCACAAGCCGCACAATGCCCATCGCCGTGAGGCCGAGGGTCATTGCGCTGACCAAGGTGCGCAGGAGGGTGAAGGTCTGCCATCTACCGGAATAGGCCTGCCAGAGGCTGCGGGCCAAGTTGATGTCCTCGGGGACCGTCGTGTCAAGCAAGGCGCGGTACATCGGGACGTTGACAGTGACAGTCACGATTAAGGTGCCCAGCAGGTATAGCAGGGCCGCCAAGCCGAACCATGTTGCCGCGCGCTCCTGTCCGAATTTAAGGGATAGGCCCCCGGCTAGCGCCAGAACGAGAGGTGGACCGACCTTCTGTCGCGATCAATTGCGTGGCGGCACGAGTTTTCCCGGGTTGAGAATGTTTTGTGGGTCAAATGCCTTTTTTATATGGCCCATGACGCCCCAAGCGGCCCCATGTTCTTCGGTCATGTAAGGGCGTTTGCCGATGCCGACGCCGTGTTCGCCGGTGGCCGTGCCGCCAAGCGCAAGGGCGCGCTGCACCATGCGATGATGCACGTCTTTGGCGCGCTCGGTCGCTGCGGCGTCGCCCTCGTCGAACATCAGGATCGCATGGAAATTGCCGTCGCCCACATGGCCAAGGATGGGGCCGGACAGGGCGGCTTTGGTCAGGTCGGCTTGGGTTTCCTCGATCGCTTGGGCCAGTTTCGAGATCGGCACGCAGAGGTCAGTCACCACCGCGCGGCTACCCGGGCGGCTGGCGAGGATGGCGTGGTAGGCGTTGTGGCGCATGGTCCAGAGTCGGGTGCGCTCTTCGGCCCGCGTGGCCCAGTCAAAGCCTGTCGCGCCGTGTCCGGCGGCGATGTCCCCGAAGGTTTCGGCCTGCTCCGTGACGCCCGTGTCGGAGCCGT
>DATFKJ010000128.1:0-6361 GCA_035268705.1 Roseovarius sp.
AACGACAACGAACTGACCGAGCTTGCGGTCAAACGGGACTACGGCGAAAACGACTCGCTCAACGTCAAGGTCAGTCGCCGTCAGGACGTCGTTGCTCAGGTTAGCGCGCCCGCGGCCCCAACGAGTTCCGCACCTGCGGCGCCCGCCGCATCGGCCCCTGCCCCTGCTGGCGAAAGCGCAGCCGCCGTCGAAGATCCTGCCAGCCATCCGGGCGCGGTGACCTCGCCGATGGTGGGCACGATCTATATGCAGGCCGAACCCGGCGCGCCGTCGTTTGTCAGCGTGGGCGACAAAGTGGCCGAGGGCGACACCCTGCTGATCGTCGAAGCGATGAAGACCATGAACCACATTCCCGCGCCGCGCGGCGGCACCGTCAAGCGTATCCTCGTCGAAGATGGCGCTGCTGTGGAATACGGCGCGCCACTGATGATCATCGAATAAGGATCACCTCATGTTCGATAAGATCCTTATCGCCAACCGTGGTGAGATCGCCCTGCGGGTTATCCGGGCCGCGCGTGAAATGGGCATTCAGACCGTCGCGGTGCATTCCACCGCGGATGCCGACGCCATGCATGTGCGCATGGCCGATGAATCGGTCTGTATCGGCCCGCCGCCGGGCACCGACAGCTACCTGTCGATCCCGGCCATCATCGCGGCCTGCGAAGTGACGGGCGCACAGGCCATTCACCCCGGATATGGCTTTCTGTCGGAAAACGCGAATTTCGTGCAGATCGTCGAAGATCACGACCTGACCTTTATCGGCCCCACGGCCGAGCATATCCGCGTGATGGGCGACAAGATCACCGCCAAGGACACCATGAAAGACCTTGGCGTGCCGTGTGTGCCCGGCTCCGAAGGCGGTGTGGCCTCTTTGGAGGAAGCGAAGACGCTGGGCGAGGACATCGGCTATCCGGTGATCATCAAGGCCACCGCCGGTGGCGGCGGGCGCGGTATGAAAGTGGCGCAAAACGCCGCCGAGATGGAGCATGCCTTCATGACCGCGCGGTCGGAGGGCAAGGCCGCTTTTGGCAACGATGAAGTCTATATCGAAAAATACCTCACCACGCCGCGCCATATCGAAATTCAGGTCTTTGGCGACGGCAAGGGCAATGCCGTGCATCTGGGAGAGCGGGATTGCTCGCTGCAACGGCGTCACCAGAAGGTTTTTGAAGAGGCCCCCGGCCCCTGCATCACCGAGGAAGAGCGCGCGCGCATCGGTAAGATTTGCGCCGATGCGGTGGCGACCATCAACTATGCTGGCGCAGGCACGATCGAATTCCTGTATGAGAGGGGCGAGTTCTATTTCATCGAGATGAACACCCGTTTGCAAGTGGAACACCCGGTGACCGAGGCGATCTTTGGCGTCGATCTGGTCCAAGAGCAAATCCGCGTTGCCGAAGGACATCCGATGTCCTTCACGCAAGACGATCTACAGATCAACGGGCACGCTATCGAAGTGCGTATCAATGCCGAAAAGCTGCCGGAGTTCTCTCCGCGCCCGGGCCGGATCACGCAATTTCACGCGCCGGGTGGTCTGGGCGTGCGCATGGATTCCGCGCTCTACGATGGCTACAGCATTCCGCCCTATTACGACTCCCTGATTGGCAAGCTGATCGTGCATGGAAAAGACCGCCAAGGCGCGCTGACCCGGCTGAGCCGGGCGTTGGGAGAATTGATCGTGGATGGTGTGGATACCACGGTGCCGCTGTTCCACGCGCTCTTGCAGGAAGAGGACATCCTGACAGGGAATTACAACATCCATTGGCTGGAACACTGGCTGGAGACCAACCTTCAGGATTGAGCGGGTGTTGGCCCAGTTTGGTGGGCCAACGATGGCGGTGTCTCTGATTACGGTATCAAGGTAAGGCTTTGGCGGCGTTGTGGGCCGGATTGATAGTAGTCCGACAGCCCCAATCGGTCGTCCTCGGGGACGCGGGTCCAATCAATCCACTCCATCTCAAATCCGGTATCCTGTGCCGCCTTGGCGATTGCCCCCCGGCTTGGAATGAGTCTTGGGTTCAGGCAGGATTCGGGGACGGGGCCGCGGTGGTTTTCCATGACGAAAACGGCGTCGTCGGTCATCGCGAACAATCCGTCGATCACGACCAACCTTGGCTTCACCGCCTTGATCGCTTGCAGGAGTGCATGCAGGTTTCCAAGCCGATCAATCACATCGAAAAGCACCACGATATCGTATGTGTACCCCTCCTCGGCATCCGTGGCCAAGGCTTCGATCGGGTTCGCCTCGCGCATTTCGATGCGTTCGCCCAGACCGATATCGGGAAGCTGAAGAAACCGTGACACCATATCATTGCTTTCTTCGACGCCGACCACATGCAAAGCCCCGGCCGCGGCAAGGGTATAGCACCACCGCCCATCTTCGGCCCCCAATAGCAGGACGGTCGAATCCGCGATCACGTGCCGAAAATTATCCACCAGAATGGCATGGCGGGCCTGAATACGGTTGGCCATCATATTGACGTCGCTGTCCAGAAACCCGGCCGGTGTATGCTGATGATATGACATTAATGATCCTTTCGTCGCCCCGCCCTTGCAGGTCTACTCCGGGTGCCGATACTGAAAGGTTAACCGACCATGCGAAAACGCCTCGAATTGCGATGACCAAAGATGAACCGATCTTGACGCCCGAGCTTTTGCTGCGGGCCTACGCGGCGGGAATTTTCCCGATGTCGGAGCATCGCGATGATCCCGAGGTATTCTGGATTGATCCACGGCGGCGTGGGGTCCTGCCCCTCAAGGGGTTTCACATTTCTCGCTCGCTCGCGCGGCGGATGCGGAGGGGCGGATACCGGGTGACCTTGGATGCCGATTTCCAGACGGTTCTTGATGCCTGCGCCAACCGCGAGGAAACCTGGATCAACGAGGAAATCCGGCAGCTTTACACCGCATTGCACGGGTTGGGCCACGCGCATTCCCTTGAAATATGGGAGGAACACGACCTTGCCGGTGGCGTTTACGGTGTCAGCCTTGGCCGCGCGTTCTTCGGGGAAAGCATGGTATCGCCGCGAACCGATGGCTCAAAACTCGCGCTTGCGCATTTGACGGATCACCTTGATCGTTGTGGTTTCACGCTTTTTGACACGCAGTTCATTACGCCGCATCTGTCCAGTCTGGGGGCAATGGAAATCAGCAGGGCAGAGTATCACAGCCGGCTTCACGAAGCGCTGAAAGGCGATGCCGACATACATGGCCTGCCGCTTTGTGAAGATCCTTATTCGGTTGTGCAGCGCAGGACCCAGACGTCGTAGCGTGGGTACTCCATCGCGTTCAGCGCGGGTGACGATCCGATCATCCAACCTTGGAAAACGGGTTGGTCGCGGCCTTCCTCGGAGATCGAGACAAAGGCAAAGGCATCTGCGGCGGGGTCGCCTTCGGGGTAGCGGCATTCGCCCAATCGCACGGTCAACCGGCCCAATGCAGCGCTTTCGCCGTTTTTCAACCTCAGGTCGGCGACATCACCGCTGACCTTGTCGAGACCGCGCAGGACGGCCCCGGTGCCCAAATCCACGGCTTCTTGCGCGACAGCAGCACCGGACAGGGCGAGTGTCAGGGCAAGGGCGGCACGGATCATTCCCCGTTGTCCTCGTCGCCTGCCACGAATTTCATCAGCAAGGACACAAGACTGACTGAGCCTTGGGTGAACTCGATCTCGTCGCCGGGTTCAAAATAGAACGGCGAACCGCCGGGAAGAATCTCGACGTAGTTGCCCCCCAGCAGGCCTTCGGAACTGACCGCCACGGCACTGTCGTCGGGGACTTCGATACCTTCCTGCACGGTGAACACCGTGCTGGCGCGATAGGTGGTGGGGTCAAGCTCGATGCCGGTCACGCGGCCGACCTTGACACCGGCCATGCGCACATCCGTGCCAAGGTCCACGCCATCGGCGCTGCGGAAGCTGGCCGCAAGTTCATACTCGCTCTGGCCACCGGACAGGCCCGTGGCCTGCCCGGCATAGACAAGGAATCCAATCGCCACGGCAAGGACAGCGCCGCCAACGAGTACTTCGGTGGTGTTTTCAGACATGGGCGTGCCGCCTTATTCCGGGGTCCAAGCCTCGTAATCCCGACGCTCGACAGGTTCAGGGCGTCGGATCGACCCAGCCGGAGCATAGGCCAACGCGGTCCCGGTCAGGTTTTCTTCGTGCGGCTTTTCCCAAGCCTTATGATCGAACGGGCGATCGGTGGGCGGTTCATCGAAGGTATGGTGCAGCCACCCGTGCCAATCGGGGCTTACGCGGCTGGCCTCGGCTTCGCCATTGAAGATCACCCAGCGGCGCTTGTTCTCGCGGTCGCGGTAAAAGGTATTGCCCTGCTCATCTTCGCCCACCTTGACGCCCTTGCGCCACGTGTAAAGCTGCGTGTTGAGCGTCTGCCCGTTCCACCAGGTCACGGCGCGCAGAAGAGTGTTGAGAATACCCATGAGAGACTCCTGATATCTTGGTGCCTTGTATGGCGAATTGCCGGGGCAAAGTCCAGTGCCGCACCCCCGGCTATTCGGCAAAAGAAAAGCCCCGCGTCAAGACAGCGGGGCTTTCAAACCAAAGCTATAATCACGCCATCAGCCGGCGCTTGCGCCTTCTTTTTTCTGATCGGCATAGATCATCAGCGGCGCCGCGTCCGAGGTGACGGCCTCTTCGTTGACGACCACCTCTTCGACACTGTCCATACCCGGCAATTCGAACATCGTGTTCAACAGGATATCTTCGAGAATCGACCGCAGGCCACGCGCCCCGGTTTTCCGTTCGATCGCACGTTTGGCAATGGCCTTGAGCGCATCATCCGTGAAGGTCAGTTGCGCATTTTCCAGTTCGAAAAGACGCTGGTATTGCTTGACCAATGCGTTCTTCGGTTCAGTCAGGATGGTGACCAAGGCGTCGTCGTCCAGGTCTTCCAGCGTTGCAATCACCGGCAGACGGCCGACGAATTCCGGGATCAAACCGAACTTGAGCAAATCCTCGGGTTCGAGATCGGTAAAGACCTCCCCGATCCCGCGTTCGTCCACGTCGCGCACGTCGGCGCCAAAGCCCATGGCGCTACCCTTGCCGCGTTGTGAAATGATCTTGTCGAGGCCCGCGAAGGCCCCACCGCAGATGAACAGGATGTTCGTCGTGTCCACCTGAAGGAATTCCTGTTGAGGATGCTTGCGCCCGCCCTGCGGAGGCACAGCGGCGACGGTACCTTCCATCAGTTTCAGAAGCGCCTGCTGCACCCCTTCGCCCGAAACGTCGCGCGTGATCGACGGGTTTTCGGATTTGCGGGTGATCTTGTCGACCTCGTCGATGTAGACGATGCCGCGCTGCGCGCGTTCGACGTTGTATTCGCTGGCCTGAAGCAGCTTCAGGATGATGTTCTCGACATCCTCGCCCACATAGCCCGCTTCGGTAAGAGTGGTCGCGTCGGCCATGGTAAAGGGAACGTCCAGAATGCGGGCCAGGGTCTGGGCGAGCAAGGTCTTGCCGCACCCTGTCGGCCCGATGAGAAGGATATTGGACTTTTGAAGTTCAATATCGCTTTTCCCGGAATGGTTCAGCCGCTTGTAGTGGTTGTGAACCGCCACGGACAAAACGCGCTTGGCCATGGCCTGACCGATCACGTAGTCATCCAGCACCTGGCAGATTTCCTGCGGGGTGGGCACGCCTTCGCTGGACTTCAGACCGGCGCTCTTGGTCTCTTCGCGGATGATATCCATGCAAAGCTCGACACATTCATCGCAGATGAACACGGTCGGCCCGGCAATGAGTTTGCGCACCTCGTGCTGGCTTTTCCCGCAAAAGCTGCAATAGAGCGTGTTCTTGCTGTCACCGCCAGAGTTGTTCGCCATAACGTACCTTTCGGGCTGTCGGCCCCGGTTTAGCGGGCGCTTGCGCGCCGCGTGGTCTTCGTCTTGATCAGGCCAGCTTAAGACAGGCGCAGGACCACCACAATGTCAAAAATCACCGCGCCCCGTGGGGCGCGGCAGGCCTTTGTCAACTATCGCCGTCGTCACCTTCCGCCTTGGCGCGATTCTCGACGATTTCGTCGATGAGACCCCATTTTTTGGCCTCTTCCGGTGACATGAAGTTGTCCCGTTCAAGCGCATCCTCAACTTTCTTGAGCGTCTGCCCCGTGTGCTTCACGTAAATTTCATTGAGCCGCTTCTTGAGCTTCATGGTTTCTTCGGCGTGGATCATGATGTCGGTGGCCTGCCCTTGGTAGCCGCCAGACGGTTGGTGGACCATGATTCGGCTGTTGGGCAGCGAGAAACGCATCCCCTCCGCGCCAGCGGTCAGCAGGAGCGACCCCATCGACGCCGCTTGCCCGATGACCAGCGTGCTGACCTTGGGTTTGATGTATTGCATCGT
>DATFKJ010000129.1:0-2640 GCA_035268705.1 Roseovarius sp.
GCACGCAGGCCGAGGTTTTGACGGTTCGGGTGAGTGACGGCGCTGTCACCGGCTGGGGCGAATGTGTGCCTTATGCGCGCTATGATGAGACGCTTGAGAGTGTGACGGCGGAGATTGAGGGGTTGCCCGCACGCTTTGATCGGGCGGGTTTGCAGGACCTTTAGCCAGCGGGCGCGGCGCGCAACGCCGTGGATTGCGCCCTTTGGGATCTGGAGGCCAAGCGCGCCGGTGTTCGCGTTTGGGAATTGGCCGGGTTGCCCGTGCCGGGGCCGGAGGTGACGGCCTATACCCTGTCGCTGGGTGAGCCCGAGGCGATGCGCGCGCAGGCGGTGGAACATGCGCATCGCCCCTTGCTCAAGATCAAACTGGGCACGCCGGATGATATGCCACGCTTGGAAGCGGTGCGCGCCGGCGCGCCCGAGGCGCGGATCATCGTCGATGCCAACGAGGGTTGGTCGGCCAAGGTTTATGCCGATCTGGCGCCGCATCTGGTGCGCCTTGGTGTCAGCCTTGTGGAGCAGCCGTTGCCTTCGGGCGACGATGAGGCCTTGATCGGGATGGAGCGGCCTGTGCCGGTGTGTGCCGATGAATCCTGCCATGACCGAGGAAGCCTGGCGGGGCTTAAGGGCAAATACGACGTGGTGAACATCAAGCTGGACAAGACCGGGGGGATGACCGAGGCGCTGGCCCTGCGCGATGCGGCATTGGCCGAGGGCTACAAGGTGATGGTGGGCTGTATGGTGGGCAGTTCGCTGGCGATGGCGCCTGCGACATTGCTGGCGCAGGGGGCCTTTGTGACAGACCTTGACGGGCCGCTTCTTCTGGCCGAAGACCGGGACAACGCTTTGACATTCGATGAGGCCGGGGTGCATCCGCCCGATGCGGCGCTCTGGGGCTGAGGAGAGATAATATGACCCGAACCGTTTACGTGAATGGCGAGTACCTTCCGGAGGGCGAGGCCACGGTTTCGATTTTCGACCGTGGGTTCCTTATGGCTGATGGGGTTTACGAGGTGACCAGCGTTCTGGGTGGCAAGTTGATTGATTTTGCGGGTCATGCGAAGCGGTTGGAACGGTCGTTGAACGAGTTGGACATGAAGCAGCCGCCGGAGTTCGGTGATCTGCTGGAGATTCACCGCGAGCTGGTGACGCGGAATGAGATCGAGGATGGCTTGATCTATCTTCAGGTCACGCGCGGCAGCGATGGCGACCGCGATTTCGTATTCCCCGATGCCGAGACCACCCGGCCTACCGTGGTTCTGTTCACCCAATCCAAGCCCGGCCTTGCCAATAGCCCGCAGGCCGACACGGGGTTGAAGATCATCAGCATCGACGACGAACGCTGGGGCCGTCGGGATATCAAGACGGTGCAATTGCTGTATCCGTCGATGGGTAAGATGATGGCCAAGGCCGCCGGGTGCGATGATGCCTGGATGATCGAGGATGGCTTTGTCACCGAGGGCACCAGCAACAACGCCTATATCGTAAAAGGTGGCAAGATCATCACCCGGCAGTTGTCCAACGACATCTTGCACGGGATTACCCGCGCCGCAGTGCTGCGGTTCGCGCGGGAGGCGCAGATGGAGGTGGAAGAGCGATCCTTCACCATCGACGAGGCGAAAGAGGCCGACGAGGGGTTTGTCACCTCGGCCAGTGCTTTCGTGATGCCGGTTGTCGAGATTGATGACACACCCGTTGGCGATGGTGTGCCGGGTCCGGTGGCCAAGCGCCTGCGCGAGATTTACCTTGATGAAAGCCTGAAAGCCGCGATCTGAGGCTCTAATTCGCCTTGATCGTTTGCGCGAGGTATTGGCCGATCACGGCCGATCCCTTGGGCGAGGGGTGCGTTGCGTCGGCGGCATAAAGCGATGGGTCGCGCGGTGTGATGACATCTTCGGAGTCCCGGAAGAATACGCCGGGGGTTGCTTGGGCGAGCGTTGCGATGCGGCGTTCGAGTTCCACAAGCCCGGGGCGACAGCCTTGGAAGCTGCCGGAATTTGGCGCGCGATAGTACCCCGTCCATAGCACCTTGGCGCCGGTGGATTGGGCACGGGCGATGAGCTTGGGAATAGCGCCGCGTTTGCCGTCGCTGGAAATCAGTGCCTCGATCACATCGTCGCAGCGGGTGCAGTCGCAGGTGAACCCAAGGTCATTCGCCCCGCCGTTCATTACCACCCAGTTCCAAGGCCGCATGATCATCTGGTCGGGAATGCCAAGCCCAAGGGCCGAGGCCAAACCGCGCTTGCGGATTTGCGCGCCGGGGGTGGCGCGATTGGTCACGGTGCGATCAAGGCTTGCGCCAAGGGCGGCCCCCACATCTCGACCTGACGTGCGGTTCCAAGCCAAAACCGAGTCGCCGATCATCAAGATATCGCCGCCTGAGCGCGGTGCACCGGGGGTGCACGCCGCAAGTGACGTTATCAGGAGCAGGGCTGCATATATGCGCATTTGGACTCCGGTTGTTGAGTCAGGACATGCGGCGCTGCGCGTTGAAGTCAATCAACACGGCTTGAACCCGCCCGCGCCCAAGCGCATGTTATGGATCAACAGACAAGGAGGATACCCATGGACGACCAGACCCGTATCGAATTGGAAGCCGCCGCATTTCGCACCCTGCGTGAGCACCTGATGGAAAAGCGGA
>DATFKJ010000130.1:0-2925 GCA_035268705.1 Roseovarius sp.
CGTCGCCGAACACGGCGCGCGGGGCGGCGATGAGGTCAACCGCATCACCAAAGGCGCCAACTATGGCTGGCCGGTGATTTCCTATGGCCGCCACTACTCAGGGGCCAAGATCGGCGAGGGCACCGCCAAAGAGGGCATGGAACAGCCGATTCACTATTGGGACCCGTCCATCGCACCGTCGGGAATGATGTTCCATACCGGAAAGGCCCTCCCGGCTTGGCGCGGCGATGCCTTTGTCGGGTCCCTGAAATTTGACCATATCTCACGGCTTTCGGGAAACCCCCTTCGCGAGGTCGAACGCCTCCAATCCCCCGAAACCCTGCGGGTCCGCGATGTAATCCAAGGCCCCGATGGTGCGATCTGGTTCCTGTCGGAAGGACAGGGCGCACTCTATCGGATCTCGCGACCCTGATCTTCATCTTTCCAAAAATACTCTGGGGGAGTCTCGCCCGTAGGGCGGCGGGGGCGAAGCCCCCAAACTGTCACACCGACAGCCGCGCGGCCTGTGCGCCGCGCTCGCGGTAGGGCGTGGTGTTGTAATGCGCGCGGTAACACTTCGAGAAATGCGAAGGAGAGGCAAACCCACAGGCCAGCGCCACGTTGATGACCGTCATATCTGTCTGCATCAACAGGTTGCGCGCCTTCTGTAGGCGCAATTCCATGTAATAACGCTTGGGGCTTCGGTTCAGATAACGCCGGAACAACCGCTCCAACTGCCGCGTCGACATGCCAACATCCTTGGCCAGTATCGATGGGCTGATCGGCTCCTCGATATTGGCTTCCATCATCTGTATGACCTGGCTCAACTTGGGGTGTCGCACCCCGATCCGGGTCGGCACCGATAGACGCTGCGTGTCCTGATCGGTCCGGATCGAGGAATAGATCAGCTGGTCGGCCACCGCATTGGCCAGTTTTTCGCCATGGTCGTCGGCAACCAGCTTCAACATAAGGTCGATCGAAGAGGTGCCACCAGCGGTGGTCATCCGGTTTCCATCTACCACGAAGACCGATTTCGTCAGGTCAACCTCGTCGAATTCCTCGGTAAAACTGTCATGGTTTTCCCAGTGGATTGTCGCCCGCTTGCCATCCAGAAGCCCGGCGCGCGCCAAGGTATAGGCCGCCGTACACAATCCGCCCAGTCGCAGACCGCGCCGTGCCTCGCGTCGAACCCAGTTCAGCAGCTTCTTTGTCGTGGATTTTTGGACATCGGACCCACCGCAAATCAAGACCACGTCATCGCGGTTCAATTCGCACAAAGGGCCATCCACCTTGAAACGCGATCCGCTGGAGCACGACACCATGCCCTCGTCATCGGCGTCACCTGTGATGAACCATTCGTAAAGGGTTTGCCCCGCCATGCGGTTGGCAATCCGCAGGCTATCGACCGCCGACGCAAAACTCAGGAGTGTGAAATTCTCAAGCAACACAAAGACAAAGCGTTTCGGCGCGCCCGGCGCCTCGACCTCTACTTTTGATGTCTGTGTGGCCATTATCGCAACTCCCGACCGTGGGCTTGTAGAATCCCTAGCGCAAAGCCTGTTTCACGAACACCCCGCCTTGGCAAGGGTCAAGGCGGAAAAACGCGAGAAACGGCATACTCCACATATGGTCTCTTGTGTTTCAATTTAGTATAGGCACATTTCGACTGTCTTTAAGCGGAGAATGACAATGAGCAACTGGCAGAAATCCGACTGGCGCAAGAAACCCCGCGTTCAGATGCCGGATTATACCGACGCGGCCGCCTTGGCAAAGGTCGAAAATCGCCTGTCTCACTATCCTCCGCTGGTTTTCGCCGGCGAGGCGCGCAAGCTCAAGCGCCAACTTGGCGCGGCATCGCGCGGCGAGGCCTTCCTGCTTCAGGGGGGCGATTGCGCCGAAGCCTTCGACCAATTCAGCGCCGACGCCATCCGCGACACCTTCAAGGTCATGCTGCAAATGGCCATGGTCCTGACCTACGGCGCCAAGGTTCCGGTAGTGAAAGTGGGCCGCATGGCGGGCCAATTCGCCAAGCCGCGCAGTGCCCCCACCGAAACTGTCGATGGCGTGGAACTGCCCAGCTACCGGGGTGATATCATCAACGAGTTGGACTTCTCGCCCGAAGCGCGCATTCCCAACCCCGAAAAGATGTTGCAAGCCTATACACAGGCGGCAGCCACGCTGAACCTTTTGCGGGCCTTTTCGACGGGCGGCTATGCCGATGTGCATCAGGTACACCAGTGGACCCTTGGGTTTACCGAGGGCGAAAAAGCCGAACGCTACCGCGATCTGGCCAACCGGATCACCGACACGCTGGATTTCATGAAGGCCGCCGGCATCGAAAGCGATCAG
Organism: Roseovarius sp.; assembly: GCA_035268705.1. Classification (GTDB taxonomy): domain Bacteria; phylum Pseudomonadota; class Alphaproteobacteria; order Rhodobacterales; family Rhodobacteraceae; genus Roseovarius. The sequence continues at coordinate 2,329 of DATFKJ010000130.1, forward strand.
GCGCATACCCTGCAATCGGTCGATTTCTACACCAGCCATGAATCGCTCCTGCTGGAATATGAAGAGGCGCTCTGCCGTCTCGATTCCACCTCCGGCAACTGGTTGGCCGGGTCGGGCCACATGATCTGGATCGGCGACCGCACACGGCAGCCCGACGGCGCGCATGTGGAATTCGCCCGTGGGGTGCTCAATCCCATCGGCCTCAAATGCGGCCCGTCCATGGAAAGCGAAGACCTCAAGCGCCTCATGGCCACGCTCAACCCCGAGAACGAGGCCGGGCGCCTGACCCTCATCGCGCGCTTTGGCGCGGGCAAGGTGGCGGACCACCTGCCGCGCCTTATCCGCACGGTCAAGGAAGAAGGGGCGAATGTCGTCTGGGTTTGCGATCCGATGCATGGCAACACGATCAAATCCGCCACCGGCTACAAGACGCGGCCCTTCGATAGCGTGCTGCGCGAGGTGCAGGATTTCTTCGCCGTCCACCGCTCCGAAGGCACCACCCCCGGCGGCGTGCATTTCGAGATGACAGGGCAAGACGTGACCGAATGTACCGGCGGCATGCGCGCGGTGAGCGAGGAAAACCTGTCCGACCGCTAC
>DATFKJ010000131.1:0-3113 GCA_035268705.1 Roseovarius sp.
TCTCGGATGATGCCGATACGATCGCGCAGGCCGTCAAAACCCTCAGTTCCGCCTATGATCACCTTTTCACCTCCGGCGGCATCGGCCCCACCCACGACGATATCACCGCCGATAACGTCGCCCGCGCCTTTGGCCGCGCGATCGGCATCCGCGACGATGCCCGCGCCATCCTTCAGGCGCATTATGACCGCCAAGAGATCGAGTTGAACGAGGCCCGCCTGCGCATGGCCCGCATCCCCGATGATGCCACCCTGATCGAAAATCCCATAAGCGCCGCACCCGGTTTCACCCTTGAAAACGTGCATGTCATGGCCGGTGTGCCCAAGATATTCGAGGCCATGCTCGCCTCTATCCTGCCCACGCTTGTAGGGGGCGCGCCAATCCTGTCACAAAGCCTGCATATCATGCGCGGCGAAGGCGATATCGCCGGGCCGCTGCGCGACCTCTCGGAACGCTACAGCGATCTGTCGTTCGGCTCCTATCCCTTTCAACGCAATGGGGTTTTTGGCGCGCAAGTGGTGATCCGCGGCAGCGATGGGGCCCGCGTGGATGCCGCCATGGCCGAGCTTTCCAAGGCCTTCCCCGAATGACACCCGACGCCGACACGCTCTATGCGGTGACTGAGGCCACATGGCCCCCGGCCAAGGCTTGGCGTGAGGGGCCGTGGACCCTCCGCGATGGGGCCGGTGGCGGCAAGAGGGTTTCCGCGGCCACCGCCGAAGCACCCGTCACCGCAAACGACCTGCCCAAAGCCGAAGCCGCCATGCGCGCCATGGGCCAAACCCCGCTTTTCATGATCCGCGACGGCGACGAGGCACTCGATACCCTGCTGGCCGACCAAGGCTATCGCATCATCGACCCGGTCAACCTCTACGTCGGCCCCGTGGCCCTCCTCATCCAAGACCCCCCGCCGCGCGCCACCGCCTACGCCATCTGGGAACCGCTTGAAATTCAAAGGGATATCTGGGCCGAAGGCGGTATCGGCCCGGCCCGCGTTGCGGTGATGCAGCGCGTCCAAGGGCCCAAGACCGCGATACTCACCCGCAATGGCCAACACCCGGCGGGCGTCGCCTTTGTGGCAATCCATGACGGTATCGCCATGATGCACGCGCTTGAAGTCCGCGACGTGGACCGCCTCACCGGCCAAGGCCGCAACGCCACCAAACAGGCCGCGCTCTGGGCCGCGCAGAACGGCACTGACTATCTCGCCACCCTCTGCACCCAAGCGAACACCGGGGCAAACACCCTCTACACTTCCCTTGGGATGGCCCCTGTGGGACAGTACCATTACCGCATCAAGAAAGAAGGCCCCGACGCATGAGCACATCCGACCAACCTACCGCGCTGAACCTGCCCATGGTCGACCCGCTACCCGAGCCAACGCAGAAATATTTCGACGTCTGCCAGGACAAGCTCGGCATGGTGCCCAATGTCCTGAAGGCCTATGCCTTCGACATCGACAAGCTCAACGCCTTCACCGCCATGTATAATGACCTGATGCTGGCCGACAGCGGCCTCAGCAAACTGGAGCGCGAGATGATCGCGGTGGTGGTCAGTTCGATCAACCGCTGCTGGTATTGCCAGGTAGCCCATGGCGCGGCGGTGCGCGAGCTGTCCGGCGCCCCCGAACTGGGCGAGGCCATGGTGATGAACTGGCGCATGGCCGATCTCGACGCCCGCCAAACCGCCATGCTGGCCTTCGCGGAAAAAATCACCAAATCCAGCGCCGAGACCACCGAGGCCGACCGCCAAGCCCTGCGTGATGCAGGCTTTTCCGACCGCGATATCTGGGACATCGCCAATGTGGTTGGCTTTTTCAACATGACCAACCGCGTGGCCAGCGCCACAGGCATGCAGCCCAACGCCGAATACCACGCACAGGCCCGCTGACCCTTGCGCGCGCTGATACGCATACCGCTCTGCGCGCTTGGCTTGCTCTGGGCCACCGGGCTTGCCGCCCTCGATCTGGATTTGCCCAGCGCAGCCACGATGACCCGCGAAAAGATCGAGAACGCAGGCACCTACCGCCTGCCCATAGGCCCCTACAGCGACGACCAACTGCCCGTGCTCGAAGTCGAGGGCCGCGTGACCCAGCAATCATGGCGCCTCGAAGCCCAAGGCATGACCACCCTGCAGATCATCGACCCATTGCGCGAAACCATCCGAAACCAAGGCTACGAGATCCTGCTCGATTGCAGCGGGCCGGAATGCGGCGGCTTCGATTTCCGCTTCAACACCCGCGTGCTGCCCGCCCCCGACATGTTCGTGGACCTGTTCGATTACCGCTTTCTCTCCGCGCGCAAGGCGGCGGAGGAATCAAAACCCGACTATCTCAGCCTCATGATCAGCCGCTCGGGCGCCACCGGCTATGTCCAGCTTATGCATGTCCAACCCAATGGCGGTGCGGCGCTCTCGATCAGCGCAAACCGCAAGGCGCCGCGCGCCGCGTCCGACACGCCACAGGCCCAACAACTCGTGTCACAAGGCCACATCATCCTGTCGGATCTGGATTTTTCCACCGGCTCATCCGATCTCGGGCCCGGGCCCTTCGCCTCGCTGCAAGCGCTCGCCGGGTTTCTCAAATCCGATCCCGCTCGCCGCATCGCGCTGGTGGGTCATACCGACACGGTCGGCGCGCTTGATCGCAATATCGCGCTGTCCAAGCGCCGCGCGGCCTCGGTTCTCGAACGTCTGGTTGCCGCCCATGACGTGCCCCGCACCCAGATCGCCGCCGAAGGCATGGGCTATCTCGCCCCCATCGCCAGCAACCTCACAGCCGATGGCCGTGAAGCCAATCGCCGCGTCGAAGCCGTGCTCCTGAACGCCGAATAACCGGATTCTTCTGTTCAAAAATATCCTGGGGAGTTTGAGGGGCAAAGCCCCTCATCCAAAATCAAACATCTTGCGGCGCAGCCGCGCCTTTTGATCACACCGCCCCTCTGGCCTCTGCGGGTGAAACACATTAAATAGCTCTCAAATGATCAGACTTCCGAGGTTCAAAAAACCCATGAGCGACCACAAGGGACGCATCACGCGCGATGGCATCCGCATCCACGAAGCGGCGGATTTCGCCGGCATGCACAAGGCCGGGGCCTTGGCCGCGCAAATCCTTG
>DATFKJ010000132.1:0-6543 GCA_035268705.1 Roseovarius sp.
AACTCTTCGGCGCTCACCGCGCGGCGCACCGTGTAATCGAGGAACGGGATGGTGAACCACGCCTCGGTCTCGGTCGGGCGCTCGTCCCACGGGATGGTCTCAAGCTGAACCTGCCCGATGGTATCAAGCGGCGGCTGCGCGCCTCCGGTGTTGTTGTTCAGCCCCCCTTCACCCGCGAAGGCAAAGGCGGTCTCCACGCCGGGGTGGGCCAGTACGACTTGCTCGACCTGTTCGACAAGGTCATCCTTTTGGTCGATCGAAAGGTTGCCACGGCCGCGGACGTAAACGATGGCCTGTTCCGGCTCTGACTCAACGAAGAATTCGGTGCCGTTGTTGTTGTTCACGTAGTAAATCAGGACCGAGCCGACCAGCACGAAGATCGTCGCAAAGGCCACAAGCGGCATCACCGGGTTGGAGGCAATCGCATGGATGAACCAGCCAAAGGGCGACCGGCGATACCCGGCGTCGACCCGGCCTGCGCGTTGCCGGAAAACCTTGGATTTGAGCCATGCAAAAGCGTTTCGGAACCGCCTGACAATCGCCATGACCGCCAGCAAAAAGGCAACCACCCCGGCAATCGCCATCGCGGCCAGAGAGACAACACCAAGTAGCAAGACAAAGACCGTTGCCAGCGTCGGGATGACCGAGGACAGGATGCGCCCCGCGTCCATCTGCCCGAACTGACCTGGCACCTCGTTCAACAGAACGGGTGCCACCGAACCAGCCAGCAAAACCGCCGCCGCCGCCACGGGAAACAGCAGCACATGCCACAGCCAATATCCATCGCCGATGCGCGACAGCCATGTGTTGAACCAGCGTTCGGCACGCCCGGTCACACCGCCCATCACCGGCAGGTAGACCAGCGCCACCAGAAGCGAGGCAGACAAAACGAAAATCAGGGTCACGGGCAGCATCCCCATGAACTCCCCCGGCACACCCGGCCAGAACAGCATCGGCAGGAAGGCGCAAAGCGTGGTCGCCGTGGAACTGACCACCGGCCAGAACATCCGCTTGGCCGAGGCGACATAGGCATGCATCGGGCCTTCACCCTCGGAAATCCGCTTGTCGGCGTATTCGACCACCACGATGGCCCCATCCACCAGCATCCCCACGGCAAGGATCAGGCCGAACATCACGATGTTCGAGACCGTCACGCCCATCAGCGCCAAAAGCGCAAAACACAGCAGGAACGAGGTGGGGATTGCAAACCCCACCAGAAGTGCAGGCCGGATGCCAAGCGCGGCCAGCGTCACGACCATCACAAGCGCAATGGCGGTCAGAACCGAGCCCTCCAACTGGCTGACCATCGAGGCCACGGTGCGCGACTGGTCGTTCGAGGTGCCCACTTCCACCGCCGCGCGTAGCTGGTCGGGCCAATCGGCCTCGGCCTCGGCCACGGTTTCGCGCACCAGATCGGCGGTTTCGATAATGTTGAAGCCTTTGCGCTTCACCACCTGAAGCGCCACGGTATTCTTGTCGTTGAACCGCGCCGTGCCCTTGCGATCCTCAAACGTCAGGTTGATCTGCGCCAGATCGCCCAAGGTCACCACCCGGTCGCCATTGGTTTTGACCGGCAGATCGTAGATATCGCGCGTCTCGTCGAAGGACGATGGGATCTTGACCGAAAACGCCCCGCTTTCGGTTTCAACTTCACCCGCCGCGATCAACTGGTTGTTGTTCTGCACGACATTGATCAGTTCGCCGGCCGTCACGTTGTAGGCCTCAAGGCGCAGCGGGTCGATCACCACCTCGACCATCTCGTCGCGGTTGCCCGCGATGCCCGCCTCCAAAATCGGCTCCAACCCTTCAAGCTGGTCCTGCAAATCCTTGGCCAGCCGCGCCATGGTGCGTTCGGGTACGGCCCCGGTTAGGTTCACGATGATGATCGGGAACTCGGAAAAATTGATCTCGTTGATCGAGTATTTTTCCGCGCCTTCGGGGAACTTGGCCTCGGCCGCGTTCATCGCGTCGCGGACATCGGCCATGATCTTGGTCTTGTCCCAACCAAATTCGAACTCAAGCGCCACACCGGCATAGTTTTCCGCCGCGGTGCCGGTCATTTCCTTCAACCCGTCCAGATCGGACAGCTCGGTTTCCATGACCTTGACCAAAAGTTTCTCGCTATCCTCGGCAGAGATGCCGGGAAACTGGGTCGACACGAAAAGTGCCGGAATCTCGATGTCCGGTTCGCCTTCTTTCGGCAGGCTGACATAGGCAAGGCTGCCCGCGAGAATGGACAGCACGATAAAGGCAATGACCATCCGCGCGCGGGCGGCGGCCCAATCGACGATGCCGGTCATTGGCCAAGCTCCCGATAGGTTGGATCAACCTTGACACCGTCGGTCACATATTCCTGCCCGATCACAATGACATTGGCCTGCTCGGGCAGTCCGGCAAGCCATACGCCGTTCGGATTGTCCCGCAGCAAAGTCACCGGTTGAAAGCCCGCACTCTTGTCGTCCCGCACCAGACGGACACCCAAGGTGCCTTCGTCGTCCAAGGTCAGCGCCGATTGCGGCAACAGATGCGCCTTGGTGCCGTCGGCGGCAATGGTGATCTCGGCGGTCTGCCCGTCCCTCAGGCTCAGATCGGGATTCGGCACCCGGATGTCCACGCGGAAGGTGCGCGTCGTTGGGTCGGCTTTGCGCGACAGGAAGACGACCTCGCCTTCCACACGCCCACCCGAGGCCAGATCGGCCACTGCCAAAGCGCCTGTTTTCACCCGCGACACTTCAGTTTCCGGCACGAAGCCAACCAACATCACAGGATCAAGTTGAATCACCGTGGCGCAAAGACCACCGGGTTGCAAAAGACTGCCCAACTCGGCGGTGTCAGTCTCCAAAAGCCCCGCGAAAGGTGCCGTGATGGTCAGGCGCTCGATTTCCTTTTCCGCCGCCGCTACGGCGGCTTCGGCCGATTGAATCGAGCTGCGGGTGGTGGTCAGGCCCGACCGCGCCGATTCCACTGCGGCCTCCGCAGACCTTACCGCCGCCTTGGTCGAGGCCACCCGCGTCTCCGAGGCAAACCCGTCCTGAGACAGCGCCTGCGCGGCGCGGTCGTTGATCTGTGCTTCTTCCAGCCGCGATTGGGCCTCTGTCAGACGCGCGCGGGTCTCGGGGACACGGGCCTGCGCCTCAGCCAGACGCGCCTGCGCTTCGGCAAGGGTTGCCTGACGTGTCCCCGGATCAAGCCGGCAAAGGGTTTCACCCTCATCCACCATGGTGCCTTTGCGCAAAGGCTCGGAAATGATCTGACCCGAAGTTTCGGCCCGCAATTCCACCTGCCGGAAGGCCTCGGTCTGACCGCGCAACACCACGGCGCTGTCGATTTCGCGCGCCTGCGATTTGATCGCGACCACGCCGACGGATTCGTATTCCGGCGGCGCCTCGGGGCCGGTCTCGTCGCTTGCCCCGGCTTGCGTGGGCTCTTCGCTGCCCATCAGCGCGGCAATCCGCTCACGCTCGAAGACAAAGCCGTAGATCAGCGCCATGACGGCCACTGCGGCGATAATCGGAAAAAGTCTCATCTTTCAAACCTTCCGCACGTGCAGAATTTGGCCACTCTAGGTGAAGCGCGGCCCAATTGTACGTTATACGCTAAACTGTCTGGTTTAGATTAAACCTTTCATGAGATCGCTTCAAGTCAGGGTTTCGTGCAGTTCTGCACGCAGGTCTGTGCAGGTGCAATGTTGAAGCGGCTGCCCCTTGGCAGGGGCGGGGCTTCGCGATAAGAGGGGGCAACAGCCGCAAGGGGGGCACGCGTGAGCGATACCGACAGCTTTATCGACGAAGTGACCGAAGAGGTCCGGCGCGACCGCCTGTTCGTGCTGATGAAACGCTATGGCTGGCTCGCGGCCTTGGCCGTGGTGCTGATCGTTGGCGGCGCGGCTTGGAACGAATGGCGCAAGGCGCAGGAGCGGACCGCCGCACAGGATTTCGGCGACACGATCAAAACGGCACTGGAACTGCCCGAACGCGACGCCCGCGCCGAGGCGCTGGCCGCCATTGACGCGCCCGATGCCGGGGGGCAGGCCGTGGTTGACCTTCTGGCCGCCGCCGAACTCGGAACGCAAAACGCCGAAGACGCGGCCCGCCGCCTTCTGGCCGTGGCCGACCGCGAAGGGATCGAACCGGTCTATCGGCAACTGGCCACGCTCAAGGCCGTGGCGTTGCCCGGCTCGGGCCTGTCGGTCGAAGACCGCCGTGCGCGGCTGGATGGTCTGGCTTTGTCTGGCGGGCTTGTCCGCCTTCTGGCCGAGGAACAACTGGCCATGATCGAGATTGAAACCGGCGAAACCGATGCCGCGATTGAGCGGTTGGCGCAGGTGGCGCAGGATGCACAAGCAACAGCAGGCTTGCGTCGGCGCGTGTCACAAGTGATTGTAGCCCTCGGTGGAGAGATGCCCGAAACCGGACCATCCGGCGAAGGTCAGGGCGACAACGAAGGCTAAAAACCAGCCGCAGGCCAGCCATGGCCGCGTGTGAATTGTTCGGAACGGGGGCGAGAGCGTTGAAATCGACAGCATTCTTTTTGGGGCTTGCCGCGACTGTGGTGCTCACGGCCTGCGATAAACCCGAGGCGATCCTTCAAGGCGAGCGTGAGAACATCCGCTCGATCCTGAGCGAAGATACTCCCGTCGCGGATCCGGTCACGGAAAACCAGAACCTGCCGCTCGCTCTGCCCGCGACCCGCGCGAACGCCGAATGGACCCAATCGATCGGAACACCCGCGACCCGCACCGCGCATCCCGCGCTGCGTGCCGCGCCACAGCGTATCTGGTCGGTCAACATCGGCTCGGGCGATGGCCGCCGCACCCGCATCACGGCCGACCCGGTCGTGGCGGGCGGGCGTATCTTCACCCTCGATTCGAAAGCCCAGGTGACCGCGGTCACCACCGGCGGCGAGATGCTTTGGACAACCGATCTCACACCGCCCAACGACAATTCCTCGGATGCGTCCGGCGGCGGTCTGGCCTTTGGCGATGGCAAGGTTTTCGTCACGTCGGGCTTTGGTTTGGTCACCGCGCTTGACCCGGCCACCGGCGGCCAAATCTGGCAGCAAGACCTCGATGCAACCTCCACCGGCGACCCCGCGGTCAGCGGTGGCCGCGTCTACCTTGTGGCGGGCGACGAAGTCGCATGGGCGATCGACAGCGACACAGGCCGCATCGACTGGCGCCTTTCAGCGACACCCGACATCAACAACGTGCTGGGCGGGCCGGCCCCCGCGGTCACCGACAAATATGCCGTCTTCGCCTTCGGTGCGGGCGAACTACAGGGCGCTTTCCGCAAAGGGGGCCTGCGCCTCTGGGATGCTCAGGTTGCGGGCACACGCGATGGATACTCCAGCGCGCTGATCGACGACATCACCGGCGCACCGGTCGTTGTCGGCGAAACGATCTATGTCGGCAATCACTCGGGCCGCACCGTCGCCCTCAACGTAGCCAATGGCGAACGCCTCTGGACCGCCAACGATGGCCCGCTCAACCGGGTTTGGCCCGCGGGTGGGTCGATCTTCATGGTCTCGGACCGCAACGAACTTCTGCGCCTCTCGGCAGAGGATGGCAGCCGCATCTGGGGCAAAGCCCTGCCGTTCTTCACCAAGAAGCGTGTGCGCCGCCAAAGCCAGATTTTCGCCCATCACGGGCCGATCATCGCGGGCGGGCAACTGATCGTGGCCTCGTCGGATGAAAAACTGCGCTTCTTCGATCCGGCATCGGGCGCCCTGCGTCGCGCGATCGACCTGCCGGGCGGGGCCACCTCCAACCCGGTCGTGGCCGGGCAAACGCTCTATGTCGTCTCGAAAAACGGGCAATTGCACGCTTTCCGTTGACGCGACGATGCTGTAACAGGGCGGCCTGATCCGCTCCGGAGCCTGAACCATGAGTTTCACCCTTGCCATCGTGGGCCGCCCGAACGTGGGCAAATCCACGCTGTTCAACCGCCTTGTCGGCAAACGCTTGGCCCTGGTCGACGACCAGCCGGGTGTGACCCGCGACCTGCGCGAAGGCGAGGCGCGGCTTGGTGACCTGCGGTTCACGGTGATCGACACCGCCGGTCTGGAAGAGGCCACCGACGACTCGCTTCAGGGGCGGATGCGGCGCCTGACCGAGCGTGCCGTGGACATGGCCGATATCTGCCTGTTCATCATCGACGCCCGCGCCGGCGTAACACCCAGCGACGAGGTTTTCGCCGATATCCTTCGCCGCCGCGCCGATCACGTGATCTTGGCGGCCAACAAAGCCGAAGGCAGCGCCGCTGATGCGGGCGTTTACGAATCCTACGGCCTTGGCCTTGGCGAACCCGTTCGCCTGAGCGCCGAACACGGCGAAGGGCTGAACGAACTTTATTCGCTGCTCGCCCCGGTGGCCGAAGGTTTCGAGGAGCGCGCGCAGGCCGATGCACCTCAGGTCGAGGTCGACGTCGACGAAGAGGGCGAGGTTGACCCGGACGCACCCATCAAACCGACCGTGGACAAGCCCCTGCAAGTCGCTGTGATCGGTCGCCCCAACGCGGGCAAATCCACGCTGATCAACAAGATCTT
>DATFKJ010000133.1:0-5174 GCA_035268705.1 Roseovarius sp.
CGATACGGCCCTGTGGGCTGCCTGGGCGGCGGCGGGGCACCTCGCGCGGGTCCAGCAGTTCGGGCTTTTCGGGTCGCGCGGGGCGCAGCGGCGGTGTCGCCTGCCCGATGGGGATATCGTGACCAGCCTCGCGTGCGGCGAACCACGTGGCGGCATGCCTGCGCGACAGGGCGGTTTTTTCGCGGCCATCGGCGGTGGTGAGGACCTCCACCGCCATTTGAGCAAGCGTTTGGGTCATGCGGCCAGGTCTTTCAGGGCTTGCAGGACGTCCTCGGCATGGCCCGGCACCTTCACCTTGCGCCATTCGCGCATGATGCGGCCCTCGCCGTCGATCAGGAAGGTCGAGCGTTCGATCCCCATGAAGGTTTTGCCATACATCTTCTTTTCCTTGTAGACGCCATAAGCCTCGCAGACCTCATCCTCGGCATCCGACAGAAGCGGAATGCCAAGATCGTGCTTGTCGCGGAATTTATCGTGCTTGGCGACGGTATCCTTTGAAATTCCCATGACATGGGCGCCGAGGGCCTGAAATTCCCCGTGCATTTCGGTGAAGGCGATGGCCTCCTTGGTGCAGCCCGAGGTATCATCGCGCGGGTAGAAGAACAGAACCACGGGCGCGGGGCGCAGTGACGAAAGCGTGACAGTGTCGCCGCCATCGCGCGGCAGGGTGAAATCGGGGGCCATTTGGGTGCTGTTGGTCATGGGATATCCTTGTTATGTGCGGTCCGCGGTTTCATATTAGGGCGGTCAAGGCCAGAAAAAAGGACAAGCCAGCAGGCAGGAGCAGGGCCTGTGCGGTCGGATCATATGAGCGAAACTGAGGACATCAAGCCACCACGCCGACGCGGGCGGCGGGTGCTGCTTTGGATACTGGCGGCCGTGGTGGCGCTGCTGGTGGCCTTTGGCGTTGCGGCCATGGCCTTGGTGGGTACGCAGGTCAGTGCGCCGGAGTGGCTGCGTACACGGATCACCGAACGGATCAATGCCGACACGGGCGATTTGCAGCTTGCGCTTGGGGAGATGTCGATCGTCGTCGAGGATGATTGGGTGCCGCGGCTGAGCCTGCGCGAGGTGGCGGTGCGCGATGCCACCGGCCAGACGCTGGCGAATTTGACCGATGTTCAAGGGGCCTTTGCATTGCAGCCCTTGATGCGAGGAGAGTTGCGGCCCGGCGTGATCCAGGTGTCGGGCGTACAGGTCACACTACGGCGCAGTGTCGATGGCGGCTTGGGTGTCAGCCTTGGTGAGGCCGCGACCCCGGCCGTGGAAGAGGCGCCCAGCATGGCCGCCCTTTTGCAGCCGGTCGAAGAGCTTTTGCGCGAACCGCATTTCGCGTCGCTGACACGGGTCGAGGCACGCAACATGACCCTGCGCTACGAGGATGCGCGCGTGCAGCGGGCGTGGACCGTCGATGGCGGGCGGCTGACGCTGGAGCGTGCTGGCGACGATTTGCAGATCAGGGGCGATTTCGTGCTGTTGGGGGATCGCGCCTATGCCACGACGCTTGCGGTCAACTATGGTGGAACCATAGGCGATGCGGAGGCGGAGTTCGGCGTTCGTTTCGAAGATATGCCAGCCCGCGACATCGCCGGGCAATCGCCCGCCCTGACATGGCTTGAGGCCTTGGATGCGCCGATTTCCGGGGCCTTGCGCGCGTCGGTTGCCGAAGACGGGCGGCTTGGGCCGCTCAACGCCACTTTGCAGATTGGCGCGGGCGTGTTGCAGCCCACGGAGGCCACCAAGCCATTGCCGTTTTCCAGCGCGCGCAGTTATTTCACCTATGATCCCGTCCGACAGGCGATGCGCTTTGACGAGGTCAGTGTCGAAAGCGACTGGGTGAACGCAAAGGCCGAGGGGCAGGCCTATCTTGTGGGGATGGAGAGCGGCTGGCCAAGTGAACTGCTGGGGCAATTCCAGATCAGCCGGATCAATGCCAACCCTGCCAATCTCTATCCCGCGCCGGTGGAACTGGAACAGGTGGCCATGGACCTGCGCCTTGAGATGGAGCCGTTTCGCCTGAGCCTTGGGCAAATGAGCCTTGTGGATCAGGGTCAGCATCTTGTGCTGCGTGGGCAGGTCGAGGCCGAGCAAGACGGCTGGAACCTTGCCATGGATGGCCAGATGGATGGCCTTACGCCTGCGCGCCTGTTGGAGCTTTGGCCGCAAAGCGTGAAGCCCAAGACGCGCGGCTGGATCGAGGAAAACGTGCGCGAGGCGCAGTTGCAGAATATTCAGCTTGCGGTGCGATCCTTGCCGAAAAGCCGCCCCGATCTGTTTCTTGGGTTCGATTACGAAGGGCTCAAGACCCGCTTCATCAAGGAGGTGCCGCCGATCGAGGCGGCCTCGGGGCATGCGTCGCTTTATGACAATCGCTTCGTGATCATGGCCGACCGTGGTTTCGTTCAGGCGGCCGAGGGCGGACGGATCGACATTTCCGGCACCAGCTTCGAGGTGCCGAACGTGTCCATCAAGCGTGGCCCGGCGCGCACGCGCCTGAACCTTGATAGCACGGTGACAGCCGCCTTGTCGCTTCTGAACGAAGAGCCGTTCCGCTTCTTGGACAAGGCCGGGCGTCCCGTGGCCTTGGCCGATGGGCGGGCGGTCTTGGACGGACAGCTGGATTTCCTGCTCAAACCCGGATTGCAGCCCGATGAAGTGGCGTTTGACGTTGGCGGCACTCTGCGGGATGTGCGCAGCGAGGTCTTGGTGCCCGGCCGGGTACTGGCGGCGACGCGGCTTGAGGTGCGCGCACAGAATAGCGGCCTGACCGTTGGTGGCGAGGGGCGGCTTGGCCGGGTTCCGGTGAATGGCACCTACAAGGCGGCGCTGGGCCCTGACTCGGGGGGCGAGGCGCGCGTGGAAGGCTGGGTCGAGCTTTCCGAGCGCTTTGCCGACGAGTTCAACATCGGCTTGCCGCCCGGAAGCCTGTCGGGGGCGGGGCGTGCCGATGTCACGATTGATCTTGTGAAAGGGAAACCGGGGCGTTTTGAATTGACCTCGGACCTTGCCGGTGTCGGGCTGAGCCTGCGGCAACTGGATTGGAGCCTGTCGCCGCGCGCTCAAGGCACCTTGGAGGTCGGTGGCACCTTGGGAACACCGCCGGAACTGAGCCGGGTGGCCTTGCAGGCGGCGGGCCTGACCGCCGGGGGGCGAGTCACCCTGCGGCCCGATGGCCAGTTGGAACGCGCGAGCTTTGACACGGTCCGGGTGGGCACGTGGCTGAATGCGCCGGTGGACCTGATCGGGCGCGGCGCGGGCGTGGCCCCGGCGGTTCAGGTGCGTGGCGGGACAATAGATTTGCGTCAAACCTCGCTTTCGGGTGACGGCAGCGGCGGGGGCGGACAGCGGCGCGAGGGCGGGCCGGTGGCCCTGTCATTGGACCGCTTGCAGGTGTCGGACGGCATCGCCCTGACCGAGTTCCGCGCGGAATTGGACATGCGCCGCGGGGCCGATGGCAATTTCTTTGGCAAGGTGAACGGTGGTGCGCCCATTCGCGGTCGTGTCGTACCGCAAAGGGGGCGAAGCGCGTTTCGTATTCAATCGGACAACGCCGGCGGCGTTCTGGGGTCGGCGGGGTTGCTCAAGCAGGCGCGCGATGGATCGCTTGATCTGGTGCTGGCCCCGGCCGAGGCGGCGGGGACCTACAATGGGCAACTGACGGCCAACAACCTGCGTTTGAAGGATGCACCGGCGCTGGCGGCGCTGCTCAATGCGATGAGCGTTGTCGGCTTGTTGGAGCAATTGGACGGTGAAGGCATCCATTTCAGCGAGGTGGATGCGCGTTTCCAGTTGTCGCCGGAGCGGGTGACATTGTATTCGGGCAGCGCTGTGGGTGCCTCGATGGGGATTTCCATGGATGGGTATTATTTCATGCAGAACGGGCAGATGGATATGCAGGGGGTTGTCTCGCCGTTCTACCTGATCAACGGGATTGGCGGGCTGTTCACCCGGCGCGGCGAGGGCCTTGTCGGGGTGAATTACGAATTGACCGGGCAGGCGGCGAACCCAAGGGTCAGCGTGAATCCGCTGTCCGTCTTCACCCCCGGCATGTTCCGCGAGCTGTTCCGGCGTGCGCCGCCGCAGCAAAACGGTGGACAACAAGGCGCCCCGCAGCAAGAAGAGCGGCAATAGCAGGATAGAATCCAAGGGTTCGGGCAGTGAAACTTAGCGATTTCGATTTCGATTTGCCGGAGCGGCTGATCGCCACGCGGCCGGCGCGGCCACGCACCTCGGCGCGGCTATTGGTGGCCGATGGAGGCCAGATCATGGATTCGGTGGTACGCGACTTGGGCCAATTCCTGCGCCCGGGCGATCGGCTTGTGTTGAACGACACGGCTGTGATTCCGGCCCGGCTGTCGGGATTGCGGCGGCGTCAGGGCGCGCAGGGGCAAACCGAGGCCAGGATCGAGGTGACGCTGCTGGAGCCGGGGCCGGATGGCACTTGGGCGGCGATGGTGAAACCCCTCAAGAAGCTGGCCGAGGGGGAGGTTGTCCACTTCGGTGCCGAGTTGCAGGCCACCTGCGAGGCCAAGCGCGAGGGGCAGGCAATCTTGCGTTTCAACCTTGAAGGAGAGGCGTTTGATGCGGCATTGGATGCCGCCGGGGCCATGCCCCTGCCGCCCTATATCGCGGCCCGGCGGGCCGCCGACGATCAGGACCGCGAGGATTACCAAACCGTCTGGGCACGGCACCCCGGCGCGGTGGCGGCGCCGACGGCCTCGCTTCACTTCGACGATGCGCTTCTGGCAAGCCTGCGCGATATGGGCGTCGGGGTCAGCCATGTGACCCTTCACGTGGGGGCCGGCACGTTCTTGCCGGTCAAGGTCGAGGACGTGACGACCCACAAGATGCATGCCGAATGGGGCCGGGTGAGCGAGACAGCCGCACAGCAGATCGCCGAGACCAAGGCCAATCGCGGGCGCGTGATCCCGGTGGGGACGACCGCATTGCGGCTGATCGAAAGCGCGGCCCGGGCCACGGGGCAGATCGCCGCGTGGGAGGGGGATACGGATATTTTCATTTACCCCGGGTTTGATTTTCGCGTCACCGATGCGCTGATGACCAACTTCCATCTGCCGAAATCAACGCTGATGATGCTGGTCAGTGCCTTGATGGGGCATGACAGGGTGTGCCAGATTTACGATCATGCGGTCCGCGAGGAATACCGCTTTTTC
>DATFKJ010000134.1:0-4351 GCA_035268705.1 Roseovarius sp.
TTGGAATGACAACAATGATGATACTGCGACCCTGACAACAGGTTGCCGGTATAAGGATCACAGCGCGTGCCGATCACGTCATGCACCGACCCCCCGTATTGATCCATTCCATACCAACCCAGCGTATCCTCGGTGATCGTCGCCATCGGCCGCAGGTACGGAAAGGCGGACCACATCCGCTCCCCGGTGGTCAGATGCGTGCCATGCAAGGCCCGCGACTTGCCCGAATAGAAGCGCTCGGACAATTCATTGGCATTCCACAGGTTCAAATCCCCAACCTGCGGGCCATCGACACTGGAAATCCGGAAAAACTGCCCCGCCTCGGCGCGAAAACACCCTGCGTCACGGGCGGGCACCAAAACCTCATCCACTTTCTTGGCCCCCGCCCGCGCCCGCGCATAAAGCATCAGGTCCGGCACCGGCAGAGTGTCATTGGGATAACAGATAACCGGCTTTATCGCGCGGCGCGCCTCGGCATCCTTGGGCTGGGTCATGGATCACCTCATGAACGGGGGCGTTGATGTGCCAGACAATCCAAAGGCGGTTTTCCATTGGATGTAAAGGCCTCGGCCCCGCACGCCATACAACGATACTTGCGCTGCCCATCCCGATCACCGCGCCGATCCTCGCGCCAGCGGCAGGCCCGCGTGCGCCGGTTGGAAAATATCAGGATCAGGACAAAGGCCAGGACAAGGCCAGCGACGATAATCAAATTCTGCCTCCTACGCTCGGACCATGCCTAACACAGCCTCCAGTCAAAGCCACTCACCCCCCGGATCACCATGTCGCGAACGGAACAGACTGCTCTGCGCCCACCGTGTTTGTCTCGCCAAATGAGCATCGTAACGCCCCTTCCCCGCCCAGCACTCGGCCCCATCGACATCGTCATGGGCATTTCCGTCGCCTTGCTATGGGGGATGGGCCTCGTCTTTGCCAAGGCGGCGATTGCGCATTTTCCGCCGATCCTGCTGATGGCGCTGCGCTTTACCGTAACCGCCATGGCGCTTGTGTGGTTCGTCAAGCCGCCCATGGCCCACTTGCGCAGCCTGTTCCTGATTGCGTTCATTTCGGCAGCACTCCAATACAGCCTCACGTACACGGGCCTCAAAGGGCTGGATGCAGGCGTTGCCGCGCTCATCGTGCAACTTGAGGTGCCGTTCCTTACCCTGCTGGGGGCGTTTGCACTCAAGGAAAGTCCTGGCTGGCGCAAATGGGCCGGCATCGCACTGGCCTTCTTCGGCGTCTACCAGATTTCCGGGGAACCCAGCATCGCGGCGGCCTCGACCTCGGTCCTGCTGGTCATCGCAGGCGCGGCCACCTGGGCCGTAGGCCAAGCGATGATCCGAAACCTCACGGATATCGACGGCCTTACCGTGACCGCTTGGGTCGCCATCATGGCCGCGCCCCAATTGTTCGTTATGTCGGCCCTTGTGGAAACCGACCACCTCGCCGCCATCCAAAGCGCCGATTGGGTGGTCTGGGGCGCAGTGCTCTACCTTGGGCTGGTGATGACGGCACTCGGCTACGGCCTCTGGTACACGCTCGTCCGGCGCAACCCGGTCAGCCAAGTTGCCCCGTTCCTTTTGCTCCTGCCGGTCTTCACCGTGATCGGTGGTGCGATCTTCCTTGGCGAAAGCCTTGGACTTCAGGTCATGATCGGCGGGGCCATAGTTCTGGCCGGCGTGGGCCTGATCCTGTTTGAACGCAAGGAAAAGGCCCACAAGGCTATGGATCAAGCGTCGTAATAGGCGAACATCTGGTCAAGCGCACTCAGGTCCGGCGCGGTCGGCACATTGGCAGGCTCGGGCGTGTAATAAACTTCATACCAATCGGCCATTTGGTCGGCGAATTTGGCTTTGGGTTGCGGTTTATCTGCGGGAAGGGCCATCTTTCTGCTCCATGATTGCTCTACACCTCCACTTAGGATGCGGCAGCGCAGCGTAGAACAGACAGTTCTGCACAGTCGTCATGCATGACGCGCAAGTAACCCAACGTAAAGAAAAAGCCCCGGCACCATGGCCGGGGCTTTCAAACCTAAAGCGTTCCGCCTTTAACCTGAGACATCAGCTAAAGGCGGAACGCGTGCAACAATTG
Source organism: Roseovarius sp. (assembly GCA_035268705.1). Taxonomy (GTDB): domain Bacteria; phylum Pseudomonadota; class Alphaproteobacteria; order Rhodobacterales; family Rhodobacteraceae; genus Roseovarius. The sequence goes on from DATFKJ010000134.1 coordinate 2,095, forward strand.
AGCGGAGCACTGCGTTTCGCGAAAATCTGTGTGTCAGGTTTTTCGCGAAACGCTTTAACAATCTCAAAACCAATCAGACCGCGCGCTCCAACATCATTTTCTTGATCTGTGCAATCGCCTTGGCGGGGTTCAATCCCTTGGGGCATGTCTTGGTGCAGTTCATGATCGTGTGGCAACGATACAATTTGAACGGATCTTCCAGATCGTCCAAGCGCTCGCCCGTCGCCTCATCCCGACTGTCGATGATCCAGCGGTAGGCATGCAGCAAGGCCGCCGGCCCAAGGTATTTGTCCCCATTCCACCAATAGCTGGGGCAAGACGTCGAACAACAGGCGCACATCACGCATTCATAAAGACCATCAAGCTTTTCGCGGTCTTCTATTGATTGCTTCCACTCTTTCGCCGGGGCATTCGTCTTGGTCTCTAGCCACGGCATGATGCTTTCGTGCTGCGCATAGAAATGCGTCAGATCGGGGATCAAATCCTTGACCACAGGCATGTGGGGCAACGGGTAAATCTTCACGTCGCCCTTGATCTCGTCCATGCCATAGATACAGGCCAGCGTGTTGATCCCGTCGATGTTCATCGCACAAGACCCACAGATCCCTTCCCGGCAGGAGCGGCGGAAGGTCAGCGTCGGGTCGATCTTGTTCTTGATGTAAATCAGCGCATCCAGAACCATCGGCCCGCAATCGTCCATATCGACGAAATAGGTGTCCACGCTGGGGTTCTTTCCGTCATCCGGGGTCCAGCGGTAAATCTGGAACTTCCGCACGTTGGTTGCCCCCTTGGGCTTGGGCCATGTCTTGCCCGTCGTCATGCGCGAGTTCTTGGGGAGTGTGAGTTGAACCATCTTTCTACTCCTTTCAGCCGCCCAATAGGGTCAGGCTATTATCGGCGATGCAGTTCACGGCCTCGGGGCGGGCGGCGATGTCCACCACCTGCTCAACCGTGGATTGGGTCACGCCGGTGACACTGGCACCGGCAATCTCGATGATTTCCCCGGCCGAGGCCGCATCAATGATGCAGTCGGTCACGGGGCGGGCATCCAGCCCGGGAAACCTTTCTTCAACCACGCCATTGACCACCGTCTTGGCCCGGTCCCGCGCCACCGCATCGGCGGCGTCATTGGCCGCGGCGCAACCGCTCAGGATCGCGGCAGCACAGATCAGGCTGGTCATTTTCATCGTCGTGGTCATGTTCTTACCCTTTGCTCACACTGATTACCAAATCACCCATGCTCAGTCGCGCGGCGTCTTCGGGGAAATGCGCCTCGACCTGCGCCATCAAATCCACCTCGCGCGCGGCAATGCTCAGAAAGGCGCGGAAATCCGGATCATCCGCCATCTGCCGCCAGCGTTCACTGGTTTGCAAATCCTCCGGCGCGGCGGCGTCCTTCTGAAAAGACGACCCACCACCGTAGCTTTGCACACGACCTATCGCGTTGTCCGTCACAGGCAAGCCAAGCTGGCCAAGCACGGCCTCGCGATAGGCAGCATCGACAAACCACCGATCATAACAAATCGGCACCATGCCATTGCCCGGGGCCTTGCCCACAAGCTCCAGCATCCGGGCATAACGATCCGCCGAATTCAGCATGATCGCCACCCGCCGCATCGGGCCATAGCCCGGATTGCTTTGCAGCTTCTTGATAAGCGACGCCGCCCAATTCAGGAAACTGCGGTAAATCAGAACGTCACAGGCAAAAAGGCGCACGTCGAAATTCCCGGAAACCTGCCGCTTAACCCCGAAATCAGCGGGCGACAAATCCTCGTAGGAGACCAACAACAGCGCCCCATCGCCAAGCCGCGCAGTCTCACCCGGCAGGTTGCCCAGCGCCCGGCGCACGGCCTGCTTTTCGCCATCCACCTCGATCGAGGCAAAGCTTTCCAAGGGCGATTTGCCCGGCTTGCAGTTGTTCAGGAACACAGAATGACCGCCGGGCGCATTGCGCGTGATCCAATCGGCAATCGCATGATTGCCGGACCGGCGCATCCCAAAAGCCCGCAGCGCAACACCGGGCACAATGCCAAGCTGCGCCCACTCGGGCGCATCTTTCACGTTGTGTCGCGGGGCCGTCATCTCTGGCCCCGTCCCGGTTGCGTCACGCTCAATGCCCGCATCGTCCAACACCCGGCTAGAACGTCCGTTCCTTGGGCGCGATCTTCTTGAGGCTGATGCCGCCCTCTTTCTCGTTGGTCAGCGGGTCCTCGATGATCGGGCGATAGCTAAGATCGGTCTTGTTGCCCTCGACCCG
>DATFKJ010000135.1:0-2491 GCA_035268705.1 Roseovarius sp.
TAGGGCATGCTTACGGGCCGGAGCGCAGCATCCACCGGGATCGGTCAACTCGAGATGGGCCGCTGCGCCAGCTGGCGAAAAGATGCAGTGCAGCTCCGGCATCCTGCCGAAATGGGCGCGGAGATCGAAGAAAGGAACGTGAAGATGCAGTTTGGCTTTCAATAAATTCAGCCTGTTCCATCATTCCGAAGGCTGGAAAGCAGACTTCGGATTCCAATTCTAATCCTTTGGTTTTATTAGTAAAAATTCTACAATCCGGGTTTCATGCGCCAGCGACACCAACTGACCGGCGTCTCGTATATCCCTCATTTCCTGCATGCCGCCCTGCGACCAAAAATCAGTTTGCCAATTCACATTTTTGTGTAGACAACTTTCGCCATGTGGTCGCGACCGCTCATGATGGCCAGCCTCGACAGGCTTATGGCATTCGTCCTGTCCGTATTGCTTGCGGTGCAGGTGGCGGTGGCGTTTTTGCCTGTTTCCAGTGCCACTGCCCAGAATGACGGTGGCTTTAGCCTGATCCTTTGCACTGGCGATGGAACGCGCACGATCACTCTAGCGGCCGATGACTCGGGCGACGTCCCCCCGGCGGCCCCATCCAATCCGAACGGGCATTGCCCGTTCTGCATCCTGTCAGCAGATATTCCAGCCTGCGACTTCGCTCCCGCCGTTGTGGCGCGAGTCACCACACGGCTGAATTACCGCGATAACGCCACGTCGCAGACCCACGGGCGTATCTCCGAGCGGCCCAATGCCATTCGTGCGCCGCCTTTTACCATCTGATTTTCCCTGACAATCGCGCCGGGTCGGCTTTCTGGGCATGACGCCCGGGTTATCCGTGCGCGCGGACAGAACCTCAAAAATCAGACGGCATAAACAAATGACCCTTCAAAAACACCTGTGCCTTGGCACAACCATCCTGCTATTTTCCACAACCTCCAACCTTGCCCTCGCGCAAGACGGCAACACAACCGCGATCACCCTTGATCCCATCCTCGTTGAGAACGATGTGATCGCCGATGGCCCCATGTCCACCGCCGTTGCGCCCGCCGATCTTGGCACGGCCCCGGCCCAAGATGGCGCCGAGGCCTTGCGCTCGGTTCCCGGCGTGACCGCGGGGCGCATGGGCGGCCATGGCCTTGAGCTGGTCATTCGTGGCCAACAACAAAACCAGCTTAACGTGATCGACGCAGGCTCATTCACCTTCGGGGCCTGCCCCAACCGGATGGACCCGCCAACGGCGATGGCCTCGTTCAACCGCGCCGACCGGGTCATCGTTGAAAAGGGCTATGCCAGTGTCACACACGGGCCCGGCGGGTCGGGCGGTACGGTGATCCTTGAACGCGACACGCCCGATCTTGACCCAGAATCGCCCCTCTCCGGGGAATTCGGCACCGGGTTGTCCAGCAACGGTGGCAACCTTGATCTGGGCGGTCGCTTTACCGTCGATCTGGGGCGCGGGTTCTACATGCAGGCCGCTGGTGAATTGAAATCCGCGGACAACTACAAGGACGGCTCGGGGCGAACCGTGCGCAGTTCCTTTGACCAGAAAAGCGCCGGACTGACCCTTGGCTATGTCGGGCAAGGCGTGGATCTGGCCTTTGACGCCGAATACGACGTGGCCGAGGATTTGCTTTATCCCGGTGCCGGCATGGACAGCCCCTTTGACGAAACCATCACATACCGTTTGCGCGGTGGCGTTGACGTGGACGCAGGCGCGCTGACCCGGATCGAAGGCACAATTTACCACAGTGCTGTTGATCATGTGATGGACAACTACAGCCTGCGGCCCGTGGGCATGATGACGATGCGGACGCCCGCGACGTCGGACACCATGGGGGCCAAGCTGGAGGCGCATCTGAGCTTTGGCGCGACCGAGGCCAAGGTGGGTTTGGATTATCAGGCCAATACGCGTGATGCGACGGTATTCAGGGGCCCAATACCCAATATCGAGGCTGAAAACCCTGCAAATTCACTGTTTTTCATTTGGCCGGATGTAACCATTGCGCAGACCGGGCTTTATGTCGAAGCCGAGACCGAGGTGAGCGAGACAACGCGCCTGAAATACGGGCTGCGCTACGATTATGTCCGCGCCGATGCCGACAAGGCCGCCATGACGCCCGCATTAGGGGCTGCGCCGAATGCGCTGTACAATGCGCAGTACGGCACCACCTTCAATGCCGCGCGGGAAGAGCATAATTTCGGTGGGGTGTTGCGCCTTGAGCATGAGCTGAATGCGGATACCCTGATTTTTGCCGGGCTGTCGCGGTCGGTTCGGACAGCCGATGCCACCGAGCGGGCAATCGCGCGCATGGGGTGGGTCGGCAACCCGGATATCGACCCCGAGAAGCACCACCAGCTAGACGTGGGGGTGCAGATGGACCGTGGTGCGTGGTATCTCAATGCCAATGCCTATATGGACTGGGTGGATGATTACATCCTGCGCGATCAGTTCACCGTTGCAGGCACAACCACCTATCGCAACGTCAGT
>DATFKJ010000136.1:0-6428 GCA_035268705.1 Roseovarius sp.
TCCCGTAGTCTTGCAAGCGATTGACGGCCAGCGCGATGGGTTGACGATCCATGGCACGGATTACGACACGCCGGATGGCACATGTATTCGCGATTACGTCCACGTTTGCGATCTGGTCGAGGCGCACCTTCTTGGCCTGAAGCGTCTGGAAGAGGGTGGTGAAAGCTCTGTCTTCAACTTGGGCACTGGGACGGGATTTTCTGTTCGTGAGGTGATCAAGGTGGCCGGTGCCGTGACCAACCGGGACGTTCCTGTTCACGAAGGGCCCCGGCGTGAAGGCGATGCGACCAAATTGGTGTCCGGGTCGGAAAAGGCTGCGACAGAACTTGGCTGGACAACCAAACGGTCCACGCTTCACGAAATGATTGAGGATGCGTGGAGATGGCACCAGACCGGTGGATACAAGAAGGTATAGATCGGCACGGCGTATGGATTGACTGAGGCCAGTCGCGTGGCTTTCAAGAATGAGTTTTGCATTTGTTTTTTCGCATCACTGTCTTGCAAGAACCTACATGACGCGTGCCCTTTCGTTGACTGCCAAGCGCCTTGGGCGCATTAAAAGGGCAAAAAGAGCGGTTACCGTTGAAAGGTATTGAGGCATGAAGATTGCGATGATCGGCACGGGCTATGTCGGGCTTGTCTCGGGGGTATGTTTTTCTGATTTTGGCCATGATGTTGTTTGTGTTGATAAAGACCCGTCCAAAATCGAAAAATTGAACCAAGGGAACGTCCCGATTTTCGAACCTGGGCTTGAGCAGCTTATGGCCAAAAATGTTGATGCGGGCCGCCTGTCATTCACCGTTGATCTCAAAGCTGCGATTGATGAGGCCGAAGCGGTTTTCATAGCGGTGGGCACCCCGACGCGCCGAGGTGATGGCCATGCCGACCTTACATATGTCATGGCTGCTGCCGAAGAGATTGCGAAAGCGGCTGACCACTATGTTGTTATCATAACCAAATCCACGGTGCCTGTCGGCACGAACCGGCAAGTGAAGCAGGTGGTGAAGAAGGCAAACCCTGATTTGGACTTCGATGTGGCCTCTAATCCAGAGTTCTTGCGCGAAGGGGCGGCGATTGAGGACTTCATGAAGCCTGATCGCGTGGTTGTCGGTGTTCAAACCGATCGCGCTGCGGAAGTGATGGCCGAGATTTATCGTCCACTTTACCTCCGCGATTTTCCGATCCTGACCACGGATCTGGAAACGGCAGAGATGATCAAATATGCGGCCAATGCTTTTTTGGCGACCAAGATCACGTTCATCAATGAGATCGCGGCACTTTGCGAACGAACTGGCGCGGACGTGAAGCGGGTGAGCCATGGCATGGGATTGGATAAGCGGATTGGAGACAAGTTCCTTCATGCCGGTCCTGGCTATGGTGGCAGTTGCTTTCCAAAAGACACGCGCGCTTTGGCCCGTATTGGACAAGATCACGGCTTGCCGATGCAGATCACCGAGAAGGTGATCAATGTGAACGAGGAAATGAAGCGCCGGATGATCGACAAGCTTCTCGACCTTTGTGACGGGTCGTTCAACGGCAAGATCATCAGTATTCTAGGCGTGACATTCAAGCCAGATACCGACGACATGCGTGAAGCGCCAGCTTTGACAATCGTGCCGGCCCTCGTGGGTGGCGGCGCGAAAGTTCGGGTGTGTGACCCTCAGGGCCAGCATGAAGGTGAGGCCCTCTTGCCCGGCGTACACTGGCAGGATGATCCTTATAAATGCGTGAACAATGCGCATTTGTTGGTGATCTTGACGCAATGGAACGAGTTTCGGGCGCTGGACCTCAAGAAAATCGCCAAGAAAATGGCGACACCCCGATTTGCGGATTTGCGGAATATATACTCGGTCAAGGATGCAAAGCGGGCCGGCTTCGAGGCTTACGAAAGTATCGGGCGCACGGGTTATTGGCTTAGGCAGAAAGAGGAATAGCGGGGCATTTTCACCCAGCTTCGATGAGGATAGCGCGGAAATCGTTTACGTTGGTCAGTGTCGGCCCTGTTACGACCTGCGCGCCGAGACGTTCGAAAAAACTGTGCGCGTCGTTATTCTCCAAGGCGGAAACCGCCGCATGATAGCTGCTGCGTGCCAATGTATCCGGGCGAATGGTCGCGCCGGCGACGTCGGCGGCACCATCGACGCCGTCGGTGTCGCAGGCAATCGCATGGATGCCATCACGGCCATTGAGCTCTAACGCTAAGGCAAGCACATATTCGGCATTCGGACCGCCGATTCCATTTCCCGTCCGGGTCACTGTCAACTCGCCGCCAGACAACAGGAGTTTGGGAGCGTCGCCACGGGTCATTTGGTTTTGCACCTCGATCGCGCGGCGGGCGTGGTCCTTGGCAATTATGCGCGCTTCACCTTCGATAGAATCACCGATGACGGTGACGTCGAGGCCCTCGTTCAATGCCATGTCAGCAGCGGCCTGAAGAGATTGCGACGGCGCGGCATAGATCACGTTCTCGACTGACGAAAGGCGTGGGTCATGTGCTCTGACAACGGCATTCGGGCCGTTGAGCACGGCCTTGGCGGACGCCGGTATCGGAATTTCGAACTGGTGCAGAATCTTGAGCGCATCCTCTGGCGTGCTGTCGCCGCCGACCGTGGGACCAGAGCCGATCATGGCCGGGTCGTCGCCGGGGACGTCCGAGATCATCAGGGACAGCATTTTGGCCGGATGCGCCGCAATCGCCAGTTGCCCGCCCTTAACCCGGCTAAGATGCTTTCGGACGGTGTTCATCTGACCAATCGTGGCGCCGGAGGCCAAGAGCGCGTTATTGATCGCTTGCTTTTCGTTCAGCGTGATGGCGCCCGCAGGGCAAACAAGCAGCGCGGATGCGCCACCGGATATCAATGCCAAGACCGTGTCTTTTTCGGACAAGCCTTCCAAAAGGCCCAGCATTCGTTGGGTGGCTTGCAAGCCGTTTTCGTCGGGCACAGGATGGGCGGCCTCGATGATTTCAATGCCTTGGCAGGGGCGCGCATATCCATAGCGGGTGATCACCAACCCTTCGCACGGGCCATAGACAGCTTCCACGGCTTCGGCCATCCGGGCGCTCGCCTTGCCTGCGCCTATGACCACGAGCCGACCCTTCGGGCGGGGTGGCAGGAAACCTGCAAGGCTTTGCATCGGATCGGCGACCTCGACGGCCCGGTCGAACAAACGGCGCAGAAGGGTGGTAGGGTCTTGCATCAAGCTGTCCTTGGGAGTGGTCCGGCGACACTTTGTGCATAGTCTTCGCCAAGTCGCAATCGCCACACCTTGCCAGGGGCCATGGGGTGTGCTTCTTGACAAAGGCCAAGTGCCGCGCGAATGACGCATCCATGATCGCGACCTTTATTCAAGTAGCCCTTGGTGGCGCAATTGGTGCCATGCTTCGTTTCGGGGCAGGGCTTTGCGTGATGCGCGTGATCTCATCGGGTATCCCGCTGGGTGTTCTTTCGGTGAACGTCCTGGGATCTTTTGCGATGGGGGCATTTACCGTGTACTCGTTTCATCGAGGGTTGCAGCATTTAAACCCATTCGTCATGACGGGGGTCTTGGGCGGTTTCACCACGTTCTCCGCATTTTCGCTTGAGGCGTTCACCCTTTACGAGCGCGGACAAATCGCGGCAGCCGGGCTATATGTCGTGCTCTCTGTCGCGCTTTCACTGTTGGGCTTGGGCCTTGGGGTCTTGATGGCCAGAGGAATATGGGCATGAGCCGGGTTCAGAATATTACAGTTTCGGCTGAAGACGCGGATCAGCGGGTGGATCGTTGGCTTCGCCGGAAATATCCTCATGTGCCGCAGGGGCGCATCGAAAAGATGTGCCGCAAGGGTGAACTGCGTGTTGATGGCGCGCGGGTCAAAGCCAATTCGCGCCTAGAAGTAGGGCAGAGTGTGCGCGTGCCGCCCTTGCCGGAACCGGGTGACATGAAAACACAAGCGGCGTCATCGGTCAGTGCTGCGGATGCGAAGATGATGCAAAGCTGTGTCATTTATCGCGATGACCATATCATTGCGCTTAACAAGCCTCCGGGCCTGCCGGTGCAGGGCGGGAGCAAGCAAAGCCGTCATGTCGACGGTTTGGCCGAAGCCTTGCGCTTTGGAATGGATGAAAAACCTCGTCTTGTGCATCGACTCGACAAGGATACGTCAGGGGTTCTTATCATGGCGCGTACGCGCGCCGTGGCCACCGCACTGACGGCGTCTTTCCGGCATCGGGATACGCGCAAGATTTACTGGGCCGCGGTCGCAGGCGTCCCGTCCCCCCGAATAGGCACGATCAAATTTGGTTTGGTGAAGGCGCCGGGCCATGGATCGAAGGGCGAGGGGGAAAAGATGCTGTGCCTTCACCCGCGCGATGTTGACACCACGCCCGGGGCCAAACACGCGACCAGCGATTATGCGGTCCTTGAGGGGGCAGGCGGGCGATGTGCTTGGGTTGCCTTGGTTCCGGTTACGGGGCGTACACATCAGCTGCGGGCGCATATGGCCGAGATCGGACACCCCATCGTCGGCGACGGCAAGTATGGTGGATCGGGCCAGGAGAATCTCGGCGATGGCTGGGGTGCGCAGCTTGGCGGTGAGTTCAGCCGCAAACTTCATTTGCATGCGCGGTCGCTTACACTGGAGCATCCTGTCACCAAGGCCACGCTTCACCTAATGGCCCCCATGCCCGAGCATATGCAGCGCACTTGGGAAATGTTCCAGTGGCAAGCCAATGACGTCCCGGATGATCCGTTCGAGGAAATGCCATGACATCCGCTTTGCGGTTGGTGGTCTTCGACGTGGATGGGACGCTTGTCGACAGCCAAGCTGATATCCTTGCCGCGATGGGATATGCCTTTGACCGGGCCAGCATTGGTATGCCTGATCGGACGGAGGTGCTGGGTATTGTCGGGCTTTCGCTTGATGTGGCTGTCGCACGCTTGGCACCTGAACTGGACCGTGATCGACACGACCAGATGGTGAGTTGGTACAAGGAAGCCTATGTCGACCTGAGGCACAAGAATGGCGCCGCGCACTCATCGCCGCTTTATGCCGGGGCGCTGGAAGCACTGGAGGCCTTGCATGCAATGCCTGACGTACTTCTTGGTGTGGCCACCGGGAAATCACGGCGCGGGCTGGACAAACTGCTTGAAGCACATGATTTGCACCGTTTCTTCATCACCCAGCAAGTCAGTGATCACCATCCCTCCAAACCTCATCCCTCAATGCTAATGGCGGCGATGTCTGAAACAGGGATCGAACCCAAGGATGCGGTCATGGTTGGTGACACCAGCTTTGACATGCAGATGGCGCAAGCAGCAGGGATCACCGGCATCGGGGCCAGTTGGGGATACCACGACGTTTCCGCCTTGGAGGGTGCGGTCACTGTCCTTGAAGGTTTTCAAGACTTGCACGAGGCATTGAACAGATTGTGGGAGACGGTGTCATGAGCGAATGGAAAGCGAAGCGTTTCTGGAAAGAGGCATCGGTTTTGGAAATAGACCAGGGCTTCACGGTTGAGTTGGATGGGCGGGGCGTGAAGACGCCTGCAAAGAATCCGTTGGTCATTCCCACGCGCTCGATGGCGCAGGCGATTGCCGAAGAGTGGGATGCGCAAGACGGTGAAATAGACCCGGGCCAGATGCCCGTCACCCGTTCTGCGAATGCAGCGATCGACAAGGTTTCCGTCCAGCATGCCGAGGTTGCGCAAATGATCGTAGATTATGCGGATGCGGATCTTTTGTGCTATCGCGCAGACAGTCCGGAGGCCCTTGTTCAGCGGCAGGCCGATGCTTGGAATCCGCTGTTGGATTGGGCCGATGAAGCGTTTGGTGCAAGGCTTAATCCTGTTTCAGGTGTGATGCATCAGCCTCAGTCGCCACAGGCGCTGGAGATTCTGTCACGGCAAGCGCATAGCATGGATTTCTTTTCGCTCACGGCTTTCCATGACCTCGTTTCTTTGTCCGGATCATACATCATCGGGTTAGCAGCCGTACACGATATGCGGGAGGTGAGGGAGCTGTGGCAACTCTCGCGCGTTGACGAAGCATGGCAGGAAGAGCTTTGGGGGCCTGACGATGAAGACGTTGCTGTCGCCAAGAGGAAAGAAAGTGATTTTTTGCACGCCAAGCGCTTTCTAAATCTTGCGCAGGGGTAGACAAACTGCTCGTAAAAGCGCCTTACGCTAGGTCATGCAGCCGTCGACACCATCGCTTTTTGTGATCTTGGGCTTGACGTTCTTGAATGAATCCACTCACACTCACGGGCACTGAAAGGGGAACTTCCCTTTTTACAGTATCGCCCCGGCTCGGTTGAGCCGTATGAACCGCTCAAAAAGAGTGGACAATCAGGAAGAGGTAAAAATGAAAAAATCCGTATTTCTAGGCGCGCTGACTGTCGCCGGCATTGCTGCTGGTGCTGCTGCGGCGGGCACGCTGGATGACGTGAAAGC
>DATFKJ010000137.1:0-3100 GCA_035268705.1 Roseovarius sp.
GGACAAGTTCGCCAACTACGGGTTCAACAAATCCCACGCGGCGGCCTATGCGGTGGTCAGCTATCAAACCGCATGGCTCAAGGCCAATCACCCGGTGGAATTCATGGCCGGGGTGATGAACTGCGATATTCACCTGACCGACAAGCTGGCCATCTATTTCGAAGAGGTGAAAAAGGGGCTGAAACTGCCCTATGCGCCGCCCTGCGTGAACCGCTCGGACGCGGTGTTCAAGGTGAAGGGCGGCGTGCTGCACTATGCGCTGGGCGCGTTGAAAAACGTCGGCGTGGAGGCGATGCGCCTGATCGTGGAAGGGCGTGGCGAGAAACCCTTTGCCACTTTGTATGACGTTGCCCGCCGGGTGGATTTGAAGAAGATCGGCAAGCGCCCGCTGGAGATGCTGGCCCGCGCCGGGGGATTTGACGCGTTGGACAGCAACCGCCGGAGGGTCTTCGACAGTATCGAGGCGCTGATGAATTACTCGGCCGCCATTCACGAACAGAAGAACTCCAACCAGGTGTCATTGTTCGGTGAGGCGGGCGATGACCTGCCCGAACCGCGCCTGAGCCCGGTTGCCGATTGGCTGCCTGCCGAGCGGCTGACCGAGGAATTCAAGGCGGTTGGCTTTTACCTGTCGGGCCATCCGCTGGATGATTACATGGGCGCGCTCAAGCGCAAGGAGGTCAAGACGCTGGACGAGGTCACCGCGCTGGCCGAGCAAAAGGGCGCGGTGGTGGTCAAGATGGCGGGCGTCGTGGCCGGACGACAAGAGCGTAAATCAGCGCGCGGCAATCGCTTTGCCTTTGCGCAGCTTTCCGACACGACGGGTGGCTACGAGATCACGCTGTTCTCGGAAACGCTGGAGAAATCGCGCGAGTATCTGGAAACTGGATCGCAGGTGGTGGTGACCGCCGAGGCCACCATGGAGAGCGACCAGTTGAAATTGCTGGGACGGTCGGTCTCGCCCATTGACGGGGTGGTCGCCGATGCCGGGGCCATGGGGTTGCGGATTTTCGTGGATACCGAAACCGCGATCATGTCGGTCGCGCAGGTTTTGCAGAACGCGCAAACCGCGGCCAAGGGCGCGCGTGGGCCGGTGCAGTTCTGCCTGATGGCGCAGGGATTGCCCGGCGAGGTCGAAATCGACGCGGGCGACGAGTTTCCCGTCAACCCGCAGATCAAGGGCGCGATCAAAAGCCTGACCGGCGTGGTGACAGTGGAGGAATTCTAGGGAAGGCGCGTCATGCCTTGGCCATGCACCCGGCCTGACCCTCCGGATGTGGGTATTTAAACCAAGAAAAAGCGGGTGTGGATTTTTTCTTGGCAAAAATACCCAAATCCGACGGGGGCCATTCAGGGCTGCGATTGAAGGATTAGTCGCAGGCGGCTGTGACGATCACTTCGACCTTGAGCACGTCGCGGGCCAGTTTCGCCTCACCACAGGCGCGGGCGGGGGCGTGGCCTTCGGGGACCCATGCATCCCAGACCTCGTTCATCTCGGCAAAGTACTCCATGTCGGAGATCCAGACGATGGCCTGAAGGATGCGATCCCGCGAGGAGCCGGCCTTTTCCAGAAGGGCATCGACACGGGCAAGACAATCGCGGGTTTGCTCGGCGGCGGTTTCGCCGTCGCCCACCTGGCCGCAGAGGTAGGCCACGCCGTTGTGCTTGACGATCTTGCTCATTCGGGTGGCGGTGTCGATCCGTTCGATCATGGCGGTATCCTTTTCAATTTCTGTCCCCTTGGCAGTATCGCCCGAACGCGGGGGCGGCAAGGGGCCGGGGCTTGCAGCCAAGGCGCGGCTGCGCGATGACGGTGGCAAACACAGGGAGGGACCACATGGGCGATACTGCATTCGCGTTTCTGACGGCCGGGGAAATCCACTTTGGCCGAGGTGTTGCGGGTGAGGCCGTGGCGCGGGCCTTGGGCTTCGGGGCGCGCGTGCTGGTCGTGCATGGGGCAAATGTGACGCGGGCCGAATGGTTGCTGGACGGCCTGCGCGAGGCCGGCGCAGAAGTTGTTGGCTTTGCCTGTGGGCAGGAGCCCGATGTGGCCTTGATCGAAGCGGGCGTTGAGGCCGCGCGGGGCCATGGCGCGCAGGTGGTTGTCAGCCTTGGCGGTGGTGCTGTGATTGATGCGGGCAAGGCGATTGCCGCGTTGGTGCCGGCCAAGCGGCCGATGCTGGACCATCTGGAAGTGGTGGGGCGTGGTCTGCCGCTGGAGACTGATCCCTTGCCCTTCATTGCCCTGCCCACCACCGCCGGGACCGGGGCGGAAGTGACCAAGAACGCGGTGATTGGTGTGCCAGAGGCAGGGCGGAAGGTATCGCTGCGCGATGCGCGGATGCTGCCGGATGTGGCGCTGGTTGACCCGGGGCTGACCGATGGGTTGCCGAAGGCAGTGACCTTGGCCAGCGGGTTGGATGCGGTCACCCAAGTGATCGAGCCTTACGTGAGTTCCAAGGCCAACCGGATGACGGATGCTTTGTGTCGTGCGGCGATTGCGCCGGGGCTGCGGGCCTTGCGGCAGTTGGTGGACGAAGGTGAGGACGCCGCCGCACGGGATGAGCTGGCATGGTGCAGCCTATCGGGCGGTCTGGCGCTGGCCAATGCGGGGCTGGGGGCCGTGCATGGCTTGGCCGGTCCCATTGGCGGGGTTTCACCCGCGCCGCATGGGGCGGTTTGCGGGCGGCTGTTGCCCTTCGTTCTGGAGGAGAACGCGCGCCGGGCCGAGGGCGTAACGGCGGTGCGTTTGGGCGAGGTGCGCGGCTGGATCGCCGAGGCCTTGGGTGGGGAGCCGGATGAGGCCCCCGCCACGCTTGAGGCTTGGGCGCGGGACGCGGGCCTGCCGGGGTTGCAGGCGATGGGCTTGGAACCAGCGCAGTTTGAGGGCGTGGCCGAGGCGGCGGTTGGCTCATCCTCGATGAAGGGCAACCCGGCGGCTTTGGATGTGGCCTGTTTGCTGGGGATATTGCAGCGCGCGGGGTAGTGTTCTGAACGTCACGCCAAGGCGTGAAAGGGCAGGAAAAAGCAGATGCTCGCATTACGCTTGTTGAGTGACTGAGATGTGGGACGAAGCCGTCATTGGACGGTAGCAAGAAGG
>DATFKJ010000138.1:0-3088 GCA_035268705.1 Roseovarius sp.
CGCGTTCCAGCTGTCCATGCCCACTGTCAGGTCCATGATATCGACCGGCTGATAGACCGACATGAAACCCGGAGGGCCCATCGAAATGTAATCGGTGACTTGGCTGAAGCCCAAGGCATAGTTCACCGCCGGACCCACATAGTCGGCCACGTCGATGGTGCCTTTTTCCAGCGCCGGGAAGATTTCGGAACCGGGCAGCAGCGTGGTTTTCGCGCCAAGTGCCGAGAAAAGCTCGGCCACCATGCCACCGGGCGCGCGCATCTTGCGGCCCGCAAAGTCATCGACCGACCGGATCGGCACCTTGGAGTGGATGATGTTCGGCCCGTGGTGGATCGGCCCGACGAAATGCATGTTCTGCTTGGCGTAAAGTTCGCGCGCCATCTCAAGCCCGCCAAGACCGTAATAGAAGGTGTCAAACTCATGCGGGTTGCGCAGGCCCAGCGGATAGCTGGTCAGGAACATCGCCGCCGGAATGATGCCTTGGGCATAGATGGTAAAGGGGTTAACCGCGTCCAGAACGCCGTTTTTCACCGCGTCATAAAGCTGGAAGTCGCCCACGACGTCCTTTGCGCCGAAGGGTTCGAACGCCAGTTCGCCGCCGGTTTTCTCAACGATGGAATTGGACCAATCCTTGAAGATTTGCAGGCCGATACCACCGGGCCAGCTGGTTTGAATTTTCCAAGTTGTGGTCTGCCCTTGCGCGGTGGCAAGCGACGGCGCGGCAAGGCCAGCGGCCCCCGCCGTGGCCAGCCCGCTCAGGGCCGCGCGGCGTGAAATCGGTTTGTTGGTCATGTCTTATCCTCCCTATGGATGCGTTTGACGCACTGGACGGGACCTCCTCCCCAGCCAGCACATATGCAACATTCGGGATACTAAGGGATGCATTCAATTGGTAAAGATATTTTTCCAATTCAGTAATTCAAACCATCCATCGCCACACCGCTGAAAGTAATTTTCATATGTTTATCAGCTACTTGAAGGAATCTTCTATTTCTCCCAACCCTCCATGATTACGGTCACAGACCCAACAAAATCGAATCGCCGTCCGGCGCGATTCGGCCTTCGCCCCGCACAGCCCATGACAAGACTTGTCGGGCTGACGCCCATGTGCTGATCTTGCTCTGGCTGAACCATGCCGAACACCAACACCCAAAGGGCTATCATGCGCACTCTCATTCTCGTTTTCGGCCTTGTCATAACCAGCCTCGCCCCTCTGGCCGCCACCGCCCAAGACCGCGCCCGCGTCGAGGCACAGTTTCAAGACTGGCTGGCGCAAACCGTCTGGCCCCGCGCGACAGCCAAGGGCGTCAGCCGCGCCACCTTCAACGCCGCCTTCGATGGCGTGCGCCTGAATTGGGACTTGCCCGATCTCGTCCCGCCCGGCAGCCGCGCCAAGACGCCCAAGCGCCAAAGACAGGCCGAGTTCGGCGCCCCCGCGAAGTACTTCAATCGCGGCTCTGTGCGCGGGGCCACCGCCACAGGCCGAAAACTGGCCCGCCAATACGCCCAAACGCTGGCCCGCGTGGAACGCGCCACCGGCGTGCCGGGCCACATCATTCTGGCCATCTGGGGTCGCGAAAGCGGCTATGGCCGCGCCGCCATCCCGCATAACACCTTCGAGGTGCTGGGCACCAAGGGCTTCATGAGCACACGCGCCGACTATTTCACGCAAGAACTCATCGCCGCCCTGCAAATCGCCCAAGCCGGCCACGCCCCCAGTGGCGCAATGAAAAGCAGTTGGGCCGGCGCTTTGGGACAGCCGCAATTCATGCCCTCGTCTTTCCTGAAATACGCCGCCGACGGCAATGGCGACGGGCGCGCCGACATCTGGCGCTCCGAGGTGGATACGCTGACCTCCATCGGCAACTACCTTGCGCGGCACGGCTGGGTAAAGGGGCGCGACTGGGGGTTCGAGGTGCGCGTTCCGGCCTCGGTCTCCTGCACCCTCGAAGGCCCTGACCAAGGTCGCCCGATCAACCGCTGGGCCGCCATGGGCGTCACAAGGGTGAACGGCAAAGCGTTCCCAACGCATGAACAACGGGGCGAAGGCTACCTGTTGATGCCCGCAGGCCGAAACGGCCCCGCCTTCATCGTGACCCCCAATTTCTATGTCCTGAAGGACTACAACATGAGCGACCTTTACGCGCTTTTCGTCGGTCACGTGGGCGACCGGATTGCCTATGGCATGGGCGATTTCGAGGGGCGGTGGGGCAATGTGGGGGCCATGTACCGCTCGGATATCGCCGCGATGCAACGCGGGCTTGAGGCCATGGGCCATGACGTAGGCGGGGCCGATGGCCTGCCGGGTTTCAAAACCCGCCGCTCCATCGGCCGCTGGCAAGAGGCCACAGGCCATCGCGCCACCTGCTTTCCCGAACCGGGGATGAAGGCGTCGCTGGGGCGGTAAAGGGCCAAGCCGCGCCAATACGTCATTCGTCCGTAGGGTGCGCATTCACTGCGCACCACCCGCAAAACCAAAACGGCCCGCCAATCGGGCGGGCCGTTCAACTCTAACGCTGCAAAACCCTCAGGCCGCGCCCCACCGGTCGTCGAAATCAAAGGCCGCGTCATAGCCAAAGAGCGCCGCCGCCCCACCGGTGTGCAGGAACACGATCCGTTCACCTTTCTTGAAGTGGCCCTTACGGATCAAATCAATCAGCCCCGCCGCGCCCTTTGCCGAATACACCGGGTCAAGCAGGATCGATTCCAACTCGGCAAACATGCGGATCGCTTCCAACCCACTCTCGGTCGGGATGCCATAGCCGTCGCCAACGTAATCGGTGTTGGCCACCACGTCCTCGCGCGCCACAACCCCGGCACAGCCCAGCTTTTCGGCGGTGGCACAGGCAAGGTTATAAACATTCTCTTCCTGCTTGGGCTTCGGCGCGCGCACCCCGATCCCCAAAAGCGGGATTTGCGCATTCATCGCCTGAAGCCCGGTGATAAGCCCCGCCTGCGTGCCCGCGCTACCGGTGGCATGCACCAGATGGTCAATCTTCAACCCGGTGCTGTTCACTTGGTTCAAAAGTTCAAAGGCACAGTTCACATAGCCCAGCGCGCCCGTGGGGTTCGAACCGCCGCCGGGAAT
>DATFKJ010000139.1:0-4589 GCA_035268705.1 Roseovarius sp.
TTCAGTAATGAGCGCGGCACAGACCGGGAAGGCCGCCGAACTTGGATCGCGCGGCACGTCGATGGTTTGCGGGCGCAACTCGGGCTGGCCTTGAAGGGTGATGACCCGGCCTTCGTCGGTCACCTCGGTGGTGATGGTGGCACCAAAGCCTTCGAGCATCCGTTCTGTATGGTCGCGAGTGGCTTCTTGTTCAATAACAATGGTTTGGCCGGGGGCATTGAGCCCCGCCAGCAGCACCGCCGACTTCACCTGCGCAGACGGAACCGGCACGGTATAGCGCACCGGCAAAGGCTCCGCCGCGCCGACGATGGTCATGGGCAGACGCCCAGCCGAGCGGCCCACGGCCTGCGTGCCAAAGAGCGCCAGAGGGTCCGTCACGCGCGCCATGGGACGCTTGTTGAGGCTGGCATCGCCGGTGAAAGTGGCGGTGATCGGGCATGTCGCCATGGCCCCCATGATAAGGCGCACGCCGGTGCCGGAATTGCCGCAGTCGATCACTTGATCGGGTTCACCGAAGCCGCCTACACCGACGCCGTGGATGCGCCATGTGCCATCCTCGTCGCGGGTCACTTCTGCGCCAAACGCCTGCATCGCCTTGGCTGTGTCGAGCACATCTTGCCCTTCCAGCAAACCGCTGACCACGGTCTCACCCACGGCCATAGCCCCAAGGATCAAGGCGCGGTGGGAGATCGATTTGTCGCCCGGTACGTCGGCTGTGCCAGCAAGGCCGGAGGAGCGGTGCGCGATCATCGGAATGGGGGTGCCGTGGCCGGACATGGGCGTGCCTTTCGTAGGTAAATCGAAGGCCTGATAGCGCAAGCATCGCCGCGCGTCCATCCGGGTTGTAGGGGCGCAGCGCGGTCAAGGCGGCGAATCAGTGGCAACCCTTTGGTTAACAAGGAAAACCCTGATCTGCATCGCATCGGTATCACGTCGGTATTGCGTCGGTGTTTTTGTCTGCATCCCGGCGGTTTAACAGGGCGTGCGGTGAAAAACGTACGAAACGTACGTGAGTTTTGTACGTTTTGCGCGGTGCGCTCATCAGCCCTTACGGGCTTCTTCGCGAAGAACGCGAGTGATGAGCGCCCGCCGCGCGATAGTGCGCAGCCAACGGCCTGTGTTCAGGGCATAGCGGTTGCGAGGGACGAAATCTTGAAAAGATTTCGATCCGATTTCTTTTCAAGAAATCGGCACCCTGAGCCAAATCACCCCTTCGCCGCGATCACGATGAATTCCACCTTGTAGTTGGGTGTGGCGAGTTTCGCCTCGCCACAGGCGCGCGCCGGGGCGTGGCCTTCGGGCATCCAAGCATCCCAGACCGCGTTCATCTCGGCGAAATCGGCCATATCGGCCAGCCAGATCACGCATTGCAGGATGCGCGTGGCATCCGATCCGGCCTCGGCCAAGAGCGCTTCGACCCGTTCGATGCAGGTTTTGGTTTGCTCGGTCACGTTATCGCCGGGGTTGCCGACTTGGCCTGCCAGATAAATCGTGTCGCCATGGGTGACGATCTGGCTCATGCGTTGGCCCACGTGGGCGCGGGTGATTTCGGTCATTGGATGTCCTTTCCAAAGCGTTTGGGCGAGAGGGCCGCGACGGTTTCAGGCGGCAAATCGGGCGTCTGTCCGGTGATCAGCTCCGCCGTCAGGCAGGCCAGGGCCGGGGCGGTCTGCACCCCGTAACCGCCCTGTCCGGCCAGCCAGAAAAACCCTTCGGTCTGCCCGCCAAAGCCCACCACCGGGGTCCGGTCAGGCGCAAAGCTGCGCAGGCCCGCCCATGAATGTTCCAACCGCGTCACCGGATGTGTCACAGCCTGTTCAAAGCGATAAAGCCCCTCGGCCAGCACCATGTCATCGGGCCATGCATCATGCGGGTCCACCGGGTCTTCATCCGCAGGCGAGACCATCAGTTTTCCGGCCTCGGGCTTGGCATACCACGTTTCAGTGATCGCGCCGAACAGCGGCCAGCGGTCCACGTCATGGCCGTCGGGCGCGGGGATGATCGCCGCCGAGCGACGATAGGGCCTAATACCCACGGCCCGCGCGCCTGCCAGTTGCGCCACCGGATCGGCCCAAGCGCCACCGGCGTTGACGATCACGGGCGCGGTATAGGCCTCACCCGCCGCCGTGACCTGCCACGCCGAATGGCCGCGCGTGATCTTTTGCACCTGCGCGCCCGTCACAACCCGCCCGCCGCGCGCTTTCAAAAGCCGGGCATAGCCCTGCAACATGCGGTCCACGTCGATATCCTGTGCGTCGCGTTCCAGAACCGCGCCTGCGATGGGGTCGGGCCTCAGGATCGGCACAAGCTCTGCCGCCTCTGCCGCGGTGAGCCGGTCAATCCCGGTCGCCCCGTCACAATAGGCCTCAAGCGTGTCCATCTCGGCCTCGCCCGCCACCATCAATTCGCCGCGTGGCGACAAAAGCGAACGGTCAGAGATGCCTTCGGGGGCTTCAAAGATCGGCGCGGCGGCGGCATTGAGGGCGCGCAGCGTGTCATTGCCATAGTTGCGGATGAAGATCGCCGCAGACCGGCCCGTGGAGTGATAGCCGATCTGCGCCTCGCCCTCCAAGACCAGCACGGTCAAATCCGCCGCCAGCTCCGCCGCCGCGCTTATCCCGGCGATACCGCCGCCGATGATGATGACATCGGCGTGTGTCATGCGTCCTCGAACCCGGTCAGGGTGGCAGCGAGGTTGTCGCCCAATTCATCACACAGGTACCCGCCTTCCTGCACGAAGAGCGTCGGCAGGCCCAGCTTGGCAATCGCCGCCCCGATGCGGCCAAAGCCGGTGGTGGTGACAGCGAAGCCTTGGAAGGGGTCGCCCTCATAGGCATCGAGGCCCAGCGCCACGACGATCACGTCAGCGCCGAAATCGGCGATGCGGGTGAGGCCGGTGTCGAGCGCGGCAAGGAAAGCATCGTCATCGGTGCCGCGTGGTAGCGCCAAGTTGAGGTTATAGCCAAGCCCGCGGCCCTGCCCCCGTTCCTGCGCATGACCCCAGAAGAAGGGGTAAAAGCGCACCGGGTCGGCGTGGAGCGAGACCGTCAGCACATCGTCGCGGTCATAGAAGATGCCTTGGGTGCCGTTGCCGTGGTGGACGTCCACATCCAAAATGGCGGGGCGCAGCCCTTTCATGCGTAGGTGCTCGGCAGCGATGGCGGAATTGTTGAGAAAGCAAAAGCCCCCCGCCAGATCGCCATAGGCATGGTGCCCCGGCGGACGGCAGAGCGCATAGGCGGCCATATCGCCGCCCACCACCAGATCGGCGGCGGAAAGCGCGGTTTGCGCCGACCAATAGGCGGCCTCCCACGTGCCTTCGCCGATGGGACAGGCGGTATCGGCCTGATGAAAGCCCGCCTGCCCCACCGCCGAGCGTGGGTAGCTATCGGTGCGGTTTGCCGGGTGGATATTCGGGATCACCTCGTCGCCCGCATCCGGGATGCGTTGCCAGCGGGTGTAGATGGTGCGCAGGAAGGTCAGGTATTCGGGCGAATGCAGGGCGGCGATGGGGCCTTGGCCGTGGTCGCTGGGGGCCTCGACCTCGCATTGGGCGGCCTTGGCCCCGGTGAGCAGCTTTTCGATCCGCGCGGGTTGTTCGGGGCATGGCAGGCGCTTGCCGTTGGCCATGAAGTGCTTGGGGTCATGGTGCCATTGCCGTTCGTCGAAAATCGCCTTCATGTCGCATGTCCTTTCAAGTCTTCGAAGCCTTGCGCGTCGAGCTTCATCACCGTCGCGCCCGTTTGCGGGCCAAAGCCCAGCCGCTCGTAGAATTTGCGCGACTCGGTGGAGTGTTCATAGACCGCCAGCGTCAGCCACTTCGCGTTCCACCAATGCGCCGCCAGCATCGCCGCGCCTGCCAGCAAGCGGCGACCAAGGCCGTGGCCGCGCCCTTCCGGCGCAACCCAGAGATCCGAGACATAGACCCCCGCAGCCCCCCGCACGGTCGAAAGCGTGGGGCTGTAAAGTGCCACGCCGCGCAAGTCGTCCCCTTCCATCGCCAGCGTCGCATAGGCCGATGGATGCGCCCCGAAAAGTGCGTGTTCCAGCAATGCCACGTCGCCCTTGTGGGTATCGCCAAGATCGACGCTGAGCCGTCTTAGGCCTTCGTCCAACAGGGGCAGATCGGCGGGGATGTCCACCACGCGCAAGGAAATTTCGCTCATGTCAAATCGCCGTTTTATCCGCGCCCTTGAGGCCAAGGATTTGCCGCGCCTCGTCGGGGGTGGCCACCTCGCGGCCCAAGCCTTCGACGATGCCGCGGATTTTTTCAACCTGTTGGGCGTTGTTTTCCGCCAAGGTGCCGCGCGCGATGGTCAGGCTATCCTCCAGCCCCACGCGCACATGCCCGCCCATGGCCGCCGCCATGGTGATCAGCGGCATTTGATGGCGGCCAGCGGCCAGAACCGAGAACATGTAATCATCGCCGAAAAGCTTATCGGCGATGCGCACCATATGCGTCAGGTTTTCCGGGTCCGGCCCCATGCCGCCTAAGACGCCGAACACGAACTGGATGAACAGCGGGGCCTGCACAAAGCCGCGATCCACGAAATGCTTGAGCATGTAGAGATGCGACAGGTCATAGCATT
>DATFKJ010000140.1:0-7478 GCA_035268705.1 Roseovarius sp.
CTCGGCGGCAGACAACCGGCCCCGGTGTCCCAAAAGCTCATCAACCGCCAAGGTAACGATGTCTTCCCACGCCGTGGCCCAGGCATCGGCGCGCCACAGATCTCCCCCCTCCACTTCAGGAGGCAACAAGGCCTGCACCGCACGGCCCTCTATCTGACAGGGCGTCATCTGCCAGTCCAAAACATCCGACAAGAACCGCAGACGCGCCAAAGCCTCGTCGTCGGCATTAACAATCCGGCCAGAAATCTCATGCCCGCACCGCTTGGTATAGAATGGAAAAATTGAGTCCCCTGATCCCACAAGGCGCATATCGGTCAGCCACGCATCGCGGCCCGCGTCCATGCCCAAACGGTCAATCAAGGCTGCGCGCGCCCAAGGGCCACAAAGAAACAGCTCGATCATCGGCTCACTGCCACTTCTGTTCGGCCCATTCCCCGATCAAACCAAAAAGCACGCCGCCACCCAAAAGCAAGGCCCAAAGCGGCCCGTTCAAAAGATACTGGCCATAGTCCACCGCGATATTGAACATGCCCTCGAACGCCTCGAACGGTCCACCGTACCGCTTTCGAAGCGACTCGGCGATCATTTGGTTGAAGCTCTGAAGGAACAATCCCCAGAATACCAAGGCCACGATACCAGTCAGGCCGGCACTCAGCCCATAGCGATAGCCATAGCCAAGTCGCGTCCCGGCAACGAACCAGCCGCAAAGCAAACCCAAAACCACATTCACATAATTGAAGGCTCCAAAGTCCGTATGTGGGGGCATCAAGTCGCGGATCATCTCGGAGGCGATCCAACCAATCGCCGCAAATCCCAAAGCAGTCACAAATTTACCAGCAGTGGGCATCCGATCCGTATAGGGCATCCTACCTAGGCCTTGCGATTGTAATCTGGGTCACATCGCAATTACCCCCTTGGAAGGCTCCCGCACAAGAGGTCAGATAGAAATTCCACATTCGGCGGAAACGGTCATCAAAGCCCATTTTGGCCACTTCATCCCATTTTTCGTTGAATGTATCGTGCCACCGGCGCAGGGTTTGGCTGTAACTATCACCAAACTCAACAGAGCGTTTCACCTGAAGGCCCGCACGCTCAACCTCGTGGCGCAGGGCCTTCGGACTGGGCAACATCCCCCCGGGGAAAATGTATTTTTGGATGAAATCCACGCCTTTTCGATACGCGTCCCAACGGCTGTCTTCCACGGTTATGATCTGCAAAGTCGCCTGTGCTCCGGGGCGCAGCCGTTCGCGTACCGTGTCAAAGTAGACGGGCCAATACCGCTGACCCACGGCTTCGAACATCTCGATACTGGCGATGCCATCATAGGTGCCACGCTCATCGCGGTAATCCTGCAACTTGAAGTCTACCTTGTCCGAGAGCCCCGCCTTCTCGATCCGATCGCGAGCATATTTGTACTGTTCCTCGCTGATGGTCAGGCAGGTCACCTTCAGGCCCCGCTCAGCCGCGGCATATTCGGCAAAACCGCCCCATCCACAGCCGATTTCAAGGACATGATCACCCGGGTTTACACCCATCTGATCGACCATGCTGGCGTATTTCTTGACCTGCGCCGCTTCAAGGCTTTCTTGGCCGGTCTCGAATATGGCCGAGGAATAGGTCATCGTATCGTCCAGCCATAGACCATAAAAATCATTCCCCAGATCATAATGATAGCTGATGTTCTTGCGGGCCTGTGTCTTGGTGTTTCTCTGGAACCAGAAGCGGATCTTCTCGTATAGCTGCACTAGACTCTGACCGGGATAGCCATTGTACATTTCGTCATTCCCGGCATTCACGAGGTCCATGAAGGCTTGCAAATCCGGCGTGCTCCACCACCCCTCAAGATAGGCATCACAGAACCCGAGGTACCCCTCGCGCACCATACGGGCAAAGACATCCCCGTTATGAACCACAATCTCGGCTACAGGCCCGGGTTTTTTCCCCTCGGCTCGAAAGATGCGCCCGTCATCCAGCCGAATATCCAAGCGGCCATGGTGAAGGTGTCTGGCGACACCAAAGCATTGCGAAAAATAGCGTGGCAGGTTGGCCTGCCTTTTCGTTTCAGTCAGGATCATTCCGGTTCCCTGTTGTTTTTCATTCAAGGCTATGGTGCCAAGCCCCGTTTCGGCAAGGGTTTTCCCCATCACTCAGCCTTTCCATGTTTCATAAGCATCAAGCGCGCGGGCCCGGCCCTCTTTCAAGCCGACGACAGGTTGGTCCGGGTAAGGCATATGCGGATTGAGGTTCCACGACATAGGAACAGCATCGAAAAAGCTCAGCGCGCTTTTCGTCGGCCCTTTTTGCCCTTCGGCAATCCACCGACGCAAATAGGTGCTATCCGGGTCGAATTTCTTGGCCTGTGTTTCGGCGTTGAAGATGCGGAAATAAGGGGTCGCATCCGGCCCCGAGCCCGCCGACCACTGCCAGCCCATGGCGTTGCTTGCCGGGTCCCAATCCGTGAGACAGTCCTCGAACCACCTCTGTCCGATCCGCCAGTGCGTCATCAGATGCTTGGTCAGATATGAGGCGACGATCATCCGCGCCCGGTTGTGCATCTTGCCGGTCACATACATCTCACGCATGGCGGCATCCACGAAAGGCACGCCCGTCCGCCCCTGTTTCCACGCCAACACCTTCTCGCTATCTTCATCCTCCGACCATGGAAAATCCCGCCATTCCTCGCGCCAGCTTTGCCCGGTAATATGCGGCGTATGATAGATCAGGTGATAGGCAAACTCCCGCCAGACAAGTTCCTTAAGCCAAGTCTCGGCTCCCGGTTTGCCTTCCTCCATGGCCCGCCGTCCCGCGTGCCAACAGCGGCGCGGTGAAATCTCGCCCAATGCAAGGTTCTCCGACAACCCCGAAGTGCCATCTTCGGCGGGCAGGTCCCGGGCATCGTCATAGCCTCCGACAGCTTCCCCCATGAACCAGCCAAGCCGCCCCTGCGCGGCCTCTTCGCCAACTCTCTGATAAGGGCGGCAAACGTCGCTGCCTCGGTTCATGGCGCGACCCATGTACCAATTCTCCAGGTCATCGCTTTCAGGCCAAACCTGAGGCGCCGGAATAGCTGAAGGCGCCGACAAGGGCGCATCGACGTCCCTGCCGCGCACCGCACGCCAAAACGGCGTGAAGACCTTGTAAAAACTCCCGGCCCCGGTCTCGACCGTCCAAGGCTCGAACATCACATGACCAGCGTGACTTTCCACTGTCAGGCCGTCGTCTTTCAAGCCCGACTTCACAGCCTTGTCGCGGGTGATGCTATCGCGATCGTAAAGGCGCGACCACATCACGGCGCCTGCATTCAGCTCCCGAACCAAGTCTCGCAAGACGCTCAGCGCATCGCCGCGCCGCAGGATCAATCGACTTCCAACACTGGCCAGCCGCGCGCCCAAATCCTCCAGCGACAATCCCAAGCGCCACTTGGGCGCAGCCCCCAAGCCCGCAACCAAATCATCGTGGATGAAGACCGGCACCACCGGACCACCCCGTTCGATCGCGGCCATCAACGCCGGGTGATCGCTCAGCCGCAAATCACGCCGCAGCCACAGGATCGTCGGTCGTTTGTCACTCATGCTCTGCCCCCGGGGTGTTTTACCTTTCTACGGTCCCCGCACCGCCCCGGATCAAAGAATATCCTCCAAGGCATTCAAAAGGTTATCCACCTCATCGCGGCTCGTGTAATGCACGAAACTCAGGCGCAGCACGCCCTTTTCAGGATCCACGCCCATGGCGCCTAAGGGCCGCACCGCGTAAAAATCACCGCCGCCCGCCATAATTCCCCGCGCGGCCAGTTCCTCGGCGGCCACTTCTCCGGGCCGGGCCAAGGCCAAGGCCACCGTGGGTGCGCGCGCCTCGGCCTCTGAAGGTCCCAGCAACCGCACCGAATTACGATCCTTCACCGCATCCAAGACAGGCTGCAACAATTCCACCTCATGGCCGCGCATCAGGTCATGCACCCCCTTCCCACGCGCCGCAGCCTCGCCTTCAATCGCGTGATGCGCCGCCAAGGCATCCACATAATCCACCATCCCCGCACAGGCCGCCACCTGCGCATGATCCGGGCCTGCGGGCGTGAAGCGTTTATACAAGGCGCCTGCGTTGAAATAATGCGCCTGATTGGGCAACAACTCTCCTAGTTCGCGCCGGATCACCATGACCCCTTGATGCGGCCCGTATGTCTTGTAGGCCGAAAACAGGTAAATATCCGGCCCCATGACGCCCACATCGGGAAACCCGTGCGGCGCGTAACTTACCCCATCAACGCAAACAAAAGCCCCCGCCGCATGGGCAGCGGCGGTGATCTCGACCACCGGGTTGATGGCCCCCACCACGTTGGAACAATGCGGAAAGCACACCAGACGAACCCGCTCGTCCAAAAGCTTTTCCAAATCCTCAAGCCGCAGCATGCCGGTTTCCGGGTCGATCCGCCATTCGCGCACCTCGATGCCCTCTTCGGCCAAGCGCCGCCACGGCCCAGAATTGGCCTCGTGGTCCTGATCGGTCACGACAATGGCGTCGCCGTCACTCATCCATTGGCCAAAGGCCCGCGCCAGAACATAGGTGTTTTGCGTGGTCGACGGCCCGAAACTCACTTCGTCCGTAGCCACCCCCAAAAGCGCGGCCAGACGGCTGCGCGCCTCGTCCATTTCTTCTCCCGCCAACCGGCTGGCCTCATATGGGCCATAGGGCTGCACCTTGCGCTGCCGGTAAAAGCGCGTCAGCCGGTCAATCACCTGCCCGCAGGTATAAGACCCACCCGCATTCTCGAAAAACGCCTGCCCCTCAAGGCAGGCCTCGGAAAATGCCGGGAACTGCGAACGCACGAATTCGGTATCAAGCTGCATCTGGGGGCCTCCTCACATTTTCGCCCACTGAAAGGCAAAAGGCCCCGGGGAACAAGCCCGGGGCCTTCGCCATTCGCTATTCAAAGGTGCTTAGCGCTTCTCGCTCGCAAGCCCTTTCCAGATGGCATAGCACATGACGAGCAATACCAACGTGAAGGGCAAACCGGTTGAAATCACCGCTGATTGCAGCGACGACAGGCCACCGCCGATCAACAGCACGATCGCGACCGCACCCTCGAAGATGCACCAGAACACACGCTGCGAAACCGGCGCGTCAACCTTGCCGCCCGCGGTAATCGTGTCGATCACGAGCGAACCGGAGTCCGACGAGGTGACGAAGAACACGATCACAAGAACGATGCCGATCACCGAGGTGATGGTTGCCAGCGGCAAGGCCGCAAGCATCTGGAACAGCTTCAGTTCGAGCGGCGCATCCTGCGCTGCGGTATAGCCATCGGCCACCACCTGGTTCAGCGCAGTACCACCGAAGACCGTCATCCACAGGATGCAAACGGTGGTCGGGATCAGCAAAACGCAGACGATGAATTCACGCACGGTGCGGCCACGGCTCACACGGGCAATGAACATACCAACGAAGGGTGACCAGGAAATCCACCACGCCCAGTAGAACGAGGTCCAGCCCTGGCTAAAGTTCACGTCTTCCCGGCCAAACGGATTGGACAGTGCAAAGATGTTCTGGAAATAGGCCCAGATGCTGTCAAAGAACAACGTGATCAGGAAGATCGGCCCGCCGACGAAGAACACGAAGAGAAGAAGCAACGCCGCAAGCCCCATGTTGATCTCTGACAGAACCTTCACACCGCCGTCCAGGCCGCGGATGACCGAGACCAGCGCAACAGCGGTGATTGCGGTGATCAGGATCACCAGAAGAAGCGGGTTGTTGGCTACGCCGCTGTCCTCGCTGTTGCCATAGGTGATGCCCATGAACGCGCGCGTACCTTCCGCCGCATCACCGGAGCCGAACAGGAATGTCAGCCCAGACGCGGTTTGCTCGGCACCGAAGCCAAGCGAGGTCGCCAGCCCAAAGAGCGTTGCGAAAACCGCCAGCGTGTCGATGATGTGGCCGGTCCAGCCCCACACGCGATCCCCGAACAGCGGGTAAAACGCGGAGCGCAGGGTCAGTGGCAGACCTTTGTTGTAGCTGAACAGCGCGAGAGCCAGGGCCACAACCGCATAGATCGCCCAAGGATGCAGTCCCCAGTGGAAGATCGTCGCCGCCATACCAAGGCGTTGTGCGGCGGCTTCGTCACCGCCCGCAGCACCTGCCGGGGCCCAGTCGGTCCGAATACCATCTTCACCAACTGATGTGCCACCAAGCGAGCTTGAGAAGTGGCTCATCGGCTCCGAGACGCCGAAGAACAGCAGGCCAATACCCATACCGGCCGCGAAAAGCATCGCGAACCAACCGATATAGCCATAGTCGGGCGACGCGTTTGCACCGCCAAGGCGCACGCTGCCATAAGGTGTTACGATCAAAAGCAGGCAGAAAATGACAAAGATGTTTGCGGCTCCAAGGAAGAACCAGTCAAACCCCTTGGTGACAGCCGAAAACAGCCAGCTGAACACGTTGCTTGCCTGATCCGGCAAGGCCAGTGAGTAAAAGACGAAGATGACAACCGCCAGCCCCGAAATGAAGAAAACCGGGTTGTGGATGTCCAGTCCGAACGGCCCGATCTTCGCTTCGATATTATCCTGACCGATCTCGTAATCGGTCTCGATGATATCCGCAGGCCCCTCGGGCGCAGGAATACCCTGATTTGTTGATTCATCGGCCATGAAGGCCCCCCTTAGTTGATTGCCGATCCGCCGCTTGCTCTGCCCCGGGTTCTGTTCGTCACCCTGCGGCCTGGCACGTCTGGCCTATATCGGCGGCTCCCTAGTTACGCGAACGGCACCGCGGATGAGTCCGTTGCTCTTGTCATTTGAGAGAAGGCACAGCCCTGTCCGCTCTCCGTGTGAGAAAGGTAACAACCCTTTAGCGGGCAGATCAAGTCGTTGCGGCGCTTTCCGGGCGGAAAGCGACCTGCCCCTTGGCCGCTTTTCCGCATGACAAGCCTGCGGCACCTCGCCTATTGCCCTTCCCTGCAAGGCCGCGTAAACGGCGCGCAGACTGCTGTAAGGACGCCTCAATGCCCGTTCTCGTGATGAAATTCGGCGGCACATCCGTCGCCACCCTTGACCGAATCCGCCGCGCCGCCAAGCGCGTGGGCGTCGAAGTGGCCAAGGGATATGACGTCATTGTCATCGTCTCGGCCATGTCGGGGGAAACCAACAAACTTGTGGGTTTCGTGGGTGAAACCTCGCCGCTTTACGACGCACGCGAATATGACGCCGTGGTCTCCTCTGGGGAAAACGTCACTGCCGGGCTCATGGCCCTGACCTTGCAGGAAATGGATGTGCCCGCCCGAAGTTGGCAAGGTTGGCAGGTACCGCTCAAAACCACCTCGGCGCACTCAGCCGCCCGCATCGAAGAGATCCCAAACGACAACCTTAACGCCAAATTCGCCGACGGCATGCGCGTCGCCGTCGTCGCGGGCTTTCAGGGAATCAGCCCCGAAGGCCGCATAACCACCCTTGGCCGGGGCGGCTCGGATACCACCGCCGTCGCCTTCG
>DATFKJ010000141.1:0-5168 GCA_035268705.1 Roseovarius sp.
CCCAAAGCCCCCGACGTGCTGGATGAATTCTATTGGTTCTGCAAAGACCACGTGCGCGAATACAATTTGAAATGGAACTTCTTCCACGGCACCACCGAGGCCGAGATGAACGCGCAGATGTCCGAGG
The DNA here is from genome assembly GCA_035268705.1 of Roseovarius sp. Taxonomy (GTDB): domain Bacteria; phylum Pseudomonadota; class Alphaproteobacteria; order Rhodobacterales; family Rhodobacteraceae; genus Roseovarius. The sequence continues at coordinate 128 of DATFKJ010000141.1, forward strand.
ATAAGGTTTGGGAAAGACAGACGAAATCCTTCTCCGACCCCGAAGCCCGCGCTTGGGCGCGTCTGGGCATCGAAGACCCGCATCAGGTCTTGGGCGAAAACGCCACCAAGAACCCGGGCAAGAAACAAGGCGGCGGGCGCAAACTGCCCCCGACCGAGCGTAAGGCCATAGATATCCTCGAAGCCGAGGATACTTGGACCAAGGTTGAAATCCGCAAGGCCTACAAAAAGCTCATCAAGGTGCTGCACCCCGACATCAACGGCGGCGACCGCAGTCAGGAAGAACAACTGCAACAGGTCGTCTGGGCCTGGGATCAAATCAAGGACAGCCGGTACTTCAAGTAACCCCCTGCCCTTGCCGCAAAAACCGCCCCGCGCGCATCAGCGCCGGGGCGGTTTTTTTAAATCTCCTGAAGTCGCCTTCGCCGTTGAACCAATCAGGCCGGCTTGAACACAAGGCTCACCCCGTTCAGGCAATGCCGCTTGCCGGTGGGTTGCGGGCCATCGTTGAAGATATGGCCCAAGTGGCTTCCACAGCGGCGGCAATGGCATTCGGTCCGCGGGTAAATCAGTTTGAAATCCCGCTTGGTGCCGATCGCATCCGGCAAGGACTGCCAGAAACTGGGCCAGCCGGTGCCGCTGTCGTATTTGTGCTCGCTGGAATAAATGGCCAAATCGCAGCCCCGACAGTGATAGATGCCGTCAGAATACTGTTTGTCCAAGGGCGACGAGAAGGCCGGTTCCGTCCCCTCTTCACGCATCACGCGGTATTCCGCATCGGACAGCATGGCTTTCCATTCGGCCGTGCTGCGGGTCACCTCGAAGTCACCACTCGCCGCGATACCACGTCCGGCCAGTGTCAGGGCGCCTCCAGTACCAAGGGCAAGAGCAAAAAAACGACGACGATTCATAACGGGCCTCCAAACAGCTACGGTTTCAAATATGTGTGCTGTGCGGAGCCGCGACACAATGCACGGCTCCACACAATCCGGTGAGCGTTACGACTGCGGCGGCAGGATAACGCGGTCGACCACGTGAATCACACCGTTCGACTGATCGACATCGGCAATCGTCACGTTGATGGTGCGGCCACGCTCGTCTTCCAGCATGATCTTGTCGCCGCTGTAGGTTGCTTTCAACGTGCAGGACCCCAAGGTGGGCACGGGGTGCATCCCGCCATCGTCGTCGATCATGCCCATGATCGCCATCGACATCGCCTCGGTGCCCACGACATGGCACTTCAGGATATTGGCCAACTGCTCCTTGGCTTGCGGCTCCAAGAGCGCCTCGACGGTGCCATCCTTGAGCATGCCAAAGGCGTCGTCAGTGGGCGCGAACACGGTGAACGGCCCATCCGAATTAAGAACCTCGACAAGGCCCGCCGCTTTGACGGCTGCCACCAGGGTTTCGTGATCCGCCGAATTCACGGCGTTTTCCACGATGGTCTTGTCCGCGTACATCGGCGCGCCACCCACCATTGGGTTTTCGGCGCTCGCCGTTCCGGCGGCAAGACCCAATGCAACGGCACTCGCGGTGAAAAATCCTGTCTTGAACATCTTTCGATCTCCTCTGTCTGCTCGGGCTGAATTGCCCGAAGCTGACGAAGGCACGCAGGCCCGCCCGGCAGAGTTTCAGATCAAGCGATCACGTGTTCGTGATCGGCCCGACAGCCAGCACATCGCCGGTGGGCGCGCCCGTGGGCGACCCGCCCGGCGGCTCGTCGGAAATCGCCAGAACACCGCCTTCAAGCTGTGGGCGCAGGTCTTGCGGAACGGCAAGCGCGGCCTGCGCATCGCCCGGCAAAACGCCCAAGGACACCGGAGCGTCCTCGCCCGCGATCAACCACAGCTCAAGCGCGCGGCCCTCACGCGGCCCGCCTTCCCTGCGATCGACGAACAATTCCCCCGCATCGGCATCGTAGGCGGCGGCGACCACAAGGCTGCCATCCTCGGCAGCCACTTCGGCGACATAAGCCGGATCGCTCGGCGCCTGCGGGCCACGCTGCAAAAGATCGGCTCCGAAGATCAACCCAAGCGCCAATGCCGCCGCTGCAAGCCCGCCCAGAAGCACGCCGATCCAGCCCATGCCGCCAGACGTGCCACCCGGCGCACCGAACAAGGCGCCTTCCACTTGGCCTTGCAATCGCGGCGGCGGGGCCACCGGGTCGATCCGGTCGGTCAGCGCAGCCAGATCCTCGCACCATTCGGCATATAGCGCCCGCAACTCGGGCTCGGTCACCAGACGCTGCTCGAAGGCCGCTGCCTCCTCGGAGGGCAGCAGCCCGAGGGCATATTCCCCGGCCAAGGCCTTGTCGGCGTCGCGGTCTGGCAACTCGTCGCTCATCGCGAGAGGCACTCCTTCAGTTTCAACAGGCTGCGCCGCAGCCATGTTCGCATCGTATTCAGCGGCACGTCGAACCGTGTCGCAAGATCGGCATAGGTCTCGCCGTCAAGGTAAGCCCCGCGCACCGCTTGAGCATGACCCTCGTCCAATTCGTCGAAGCAGGCGCTCAGGCGCTCCCCCTCGGAGACCGCGATTACCTGCGCTTCGGGCCCCGGCGCGGGATCGGGCCGCGCCTCGGCCTGCTCCATGCTGGCGCGGGGGGATCGCCGTTTGCGCAGACGATCCACGGCCGCATTCCGCGCAATCGTGATCAGCCAGGTCATGGGGCTCAGCCCATTGGCCTGATACCGACCGGCATTGTGCCAAATTTTCACATAGACGTCGTGCAGAACCTCTTCTGCCTCGGCACGGTTGTCCAAGACACGCAGGCAGATGCCAAATAGTTTCGCAGAGGTCGCGGAATACAGCTCGCCAAAGGCACGCCTGTCCCCCGTGGTGCAGGCGGCAAGCCATTCTTCGATGTCCGCGCGAGTCGCCATTTGGTTCACTGTCTCCCTGCACGGCCAAACTAACGTGATATGCCCCGAGGCCAATGCAAAACTTCCCCTTTCCCTTGCCCTTCCGCGCGATATGTTGCACGACGGAGCACGAATTGAGACAGACCGTGAAGTGAAGGATTGCGCCAATGGCCGACGGCAGCATCGACATGAATGCAAAACCGACCGAAGAGATCTCGGTCAGAGAAGTGTTCGGTATTGATTCCGATATGGTGGTCAAAGGCTTCGCGGAGCGCACAACCCGCGTACCCGAGTTGGACAGCACCTATAAATTCGACCCCGACACAACCCTGGCCATTCTGGCGGGCTTCTCGCACAATCGCCGCGTGATGATTCAAGGCTATCACGGCACCGGCAAATCGACCCACATCGAACAGGTGGCAAGCCGCCTCAACTGGCCCTGCGTGCGCGTCAACCTTGACAGCCACATCAGCCGGATCGACCTGATTGGCAAGGACGCCATCAAGCTGCGCGACGGCAAGCAGGTAACGGAATTCCACGAAGGAATCCTGCCTTGGGCGCTGCGCAACCCCACGGCCATCGTCTTCGATGAATACGATGCGGGCCGCGCCGATGTGATGTTTGTGATCCAGCGGGTGCTGGAGGCCGACGGCAAGCTGACGTTGCTGGACCAGAACGAGGTGATCACGCCGAACCCCTGTTTCCGCCTTTTTGCCACGGCCAATACCGTGGGTCTGGGCGACACCACCGGGCTGTACCACGGCACTCAGCAGATCAACCAGGGCCAGATGGACCGCTGGAGCCTTGTCGCCACGCTGAACTACCTCAGCCACGACGCCGAAACCAATATCGTGCTGGCCAAGAACCCGGTCTACAATACCGCCGAGGGGCGCAAGATCGTCAGCCAGATGGTCACCGTGGCCGACCTGTCGCGCACCGCGTTCATGAACGGCGAATTGTCGACGGTGATGAGCCCCCGGACGGTGATCGCCTGGGCGCAGAACGCCACCATCTTCCGCGATGTGGGCTATGCCTTCCGGCTGTCGTTCCTCAACAAATGCGACGAGCTTGAACGCCAGACGGTGGCCGAGTTCTATCAGCGCTGCTTTGACGAGGAACTGCCCGAAAGCGCGGCCAGCATGAGCTTGGGGTGACGGGGTTTGACCGGAATGTCTGCGCCTGTGGCGCAGTCTGGGGGAGCGTGCTTGCGCACGCCATGAGGGGCTCTGCCCCTTGGTTGAAAATGGGATTTTCAACCTACCCCGGGATATTTTGAAACAGAAGAAGGGCGCAGTCCCGGCACGGGTCTGACACAGGAAGCTGGCGATGGTTCAAAACAGCGACAATCCCGCAGATCCCTTCAAGAAGGCGCTCGCCGAGGCCACCAAGGTCATGGCCGACGATTCTGAATTGAACGTCAGCTATTCGGTTGATCCCGCGGGCCTTTCCGGAGATTCCATGCGCCTGCCGCAGGTCAGCCGCCGGATGACCCGCGACGAGGTTTTGCAGGCGCGCGGCACCGCCGATGCGCTGGCCCTCAGGCACAAGTATCACGACGGTGGTTTGCACGCACGCTATGCCCCCGCGGGCGACATGGCGCGGGACCTCTACGAAGCCATGGAGACCGCCCGCTGCGAGGCCATCGGCGCGCGCGAGATGCCCGGCACCGCCGGCAATATCGACGCCAAGATCGGCGCCGAGGCACAACGCATGGGGTTTGACCAGATCACCGACCGGGCCGATGCGCCGCTGGCCACCGCCGCCGGGTATCTGGTGCGCCATCTGGCGACGGGCCGGGAGTTGCCCGCGGGCGCGCAGAACGTCATGGACCTGTGGCGTGATTTCATCGAGGCCGAGGCCGGTGGTACCCTGGAAGGTCTGGAAGACACGCTTGCCGATCAGGCCGCTTTTGCCCGCTTTGCCCGCAAGATCATTGAGGATCTGGGCTATGGCGATCAGCTTGGCGATGACCCGGTTGCACCCGAGGACGAGGCCGAGGACGAGGCCGAGGAAAGCCAGGAGGACGAGGAACAGCCCGACAGCAGCGGCGAGGACGACAGCGACGACTCGGATGCCGATGCCGAGGCCGAGCGCAGCCAGGACGAACAGCAAGACGCGAGCCAAGCCCAGGTGTCGATGGACGACATGGCCGATGAGGAAATGGGCGAGGAAACCGAACTG
>DATFKJ010000142.1:0-5077 GCA_035268705.1 Roseovarius sp.
AAAGCAGTTTGCGGACGCGGTCCTGCGGTTCTTTCGGGAAACCGTTCCCAACGAGTGGGAAAACTTCCGCGACCAGGTATCTGACTGCTTCAGGGTCATCACCGACGATAAATTTCGGGTGTTGGAGTGAAGGCGGTATAGCCGATTTATCGGCAATCACGCTTGGGTTTCCAATCCATCTTGAGGGCGAAACGCCCTTCCAAGCGCATTGCAGTTGCCAAAGAAACCTCCATTGAAAGGTCCTCTGGTTGAGGTTCAGAACCGCACACGATCGCTAAAGCACCATTGATTGCACTCTGCGTAATCTCTCGGGCTTCATCTGCAGTAGGCAATTTCGGAGCAGCTGGCCAGAAACCAACAGCCTGCACCTTCCCTCCGGTCTGGATGCGATTAAAAAGATACTCCTTCTGCATGCTTCCAAGCGGTCCTGCAATGACCTCCGAAAGTTCTCCTTCGGAATTGTAATACGCATACCCAGTAGTCAAATCCGCAGCTTTTTCGTATTCAACGTCACTTAATGCAAAATCGTTTTAGCTATCCCGAATATCCAACTCGGCCTTAGGAACAACTTTCACCTCACCGGTCGCCTCATCAACTATCGCTTCGAATTTTAAAGTATTTTCTGGAAGCTCATCTTGAGCCAGCAGAAATGTTGGCACCATAAAAAGTGTCAGACAAAAACCCAGAATGCATCTCTTCAAAACTTCAAATCTCCTTAATGATAAAGAAAACCTACTCGCATTCACCTTTTAATTGCAATTGAGTTTACATAGCGTAGCTCTCCTCAAACCAACCCGTCCCAAATCAATTTCACCCCGGTCACCGTCAACAAAACATAGGTGATCGCGAAAAACAGCGCTTCAGGCACCACGCGATGCGCCTTCACGCCCAACCACGCACCAAAAAGCGCGAAGGGCGCCAGAAGCACATCCATCACCACGGTTTGCAGGGTGAAGATGCCCAGAAACGCATAGGGCACGAATTTGACGATGTTGATGAGCCAGAACAACAACACGGTCGTCGCCTGAAACCCCGTTTTGTCCAACCTCCGCGACAGCAGATATACCGCCGCCGGTGGTCCACCCGCGTGGCTGACGAAACTGGTGAACCCGGCCACCAGCCCGGCCAAACCACCGCCCCAGATGGGCATCGGACGCTCTCGCGCCCGGATCATCCCGGCGCGGCTCGCGGCCTGCCACGCAACGAAGGCCAAACAAATCGCCCCGATCAACAGTCGGAAAACATCCGGCTCCGCCACCCGGTACAATAGCGCCCCAAGCACCACCCCCGGCACCGCGCCCAGAAGCAACACCCGCGCATCCGGCCAACTCCAGCGTTTCCAATAGGGCCTGAGGCTCGCCACATCTATCAACATCAAAAGAGGCAGCATAAGGCCCAAAGCCACGCCCGGCTCGACCACAAGCGCCAGAATCGACGCGCTCGCAAAGGCCGCGCCTGACCCGAAACCGCCCTTCGACACCCCTGCAAAAACCACCGCCGGCACCGCGACGGCGTATAACGTCCAATCAATCGCGCCGATCCCGATCACCGCCTAACCCCCTGTTTCCACGTCACGTTAGCGCGCAAACTCAAGCCATAAAAGCCCCCCGTGCAGCCAATGCCGCGGCGCAGCACCCTTGCGCGCGCCGTCATTCGCGGCTACCCAAGCCCGAAATTTATCAACGGACCGGAGACAGATCCAATGGCCAGACCCAAGATTGCCCTTATCGGCGCAGGACAAATCGGCGGCACGCTCGCCCACCTCGCAGCGATCAAGGAACTGGGCGACGTCGTCCTTTTCGACATCGCCGAAGGCACCCCCGAAGGCAAAGCCCTCGACATCGCTGAATCCGGCCCCTCCGAAGGTTTCGACGCCAAACTCAAAGGCACGCAGGACTACGCCGATATTGCGGGCGCCGATGTCTGCATCGTCACCGCCGGTGTCCCCCGCAAACCGGGCATGAGCCGCGATGACCTCTTGGGCATCAACCTCAAGGTCATGAAAGCCGTGGGCGAAGGCATCCGCGACAATGCACCGAACGCCTTTGTCATCTGCATCACCAACCCGCTTGATGCGATGGTCTGGGCGCTGCAACAATTCTCGGGCCTGCCCGCCAAAAAGGTCTGCGGCATGGCCGGCGTTCTCGATAGCGCCCGCTTCCGCCACTTCCTTGCCGAGGAATTCAACGTGTCGATGAAGGACGTCACCGCCTTCGTTCTGGGCGGTCACGGCGACACCATGGTGCCCTGCGTGCGCTATTCCACCGTCGCCGGTGTCCCCCTGCCTGATCTCGTGGACATGGGCTGGACCACCAAGGAAAAGCTCGACGCCATCGTGCAACGCACCCGTGATGGCGGCGCCGAAATCGTCGGCCTACTGAAAACCGGCTCGGCCTTCTATGCGCCTGCCACCTCGGCCATCGAAATGGCCGAAGCCTACCTCAAGGACCAAAAGCGCGTCCTGCCCTGCGCCGCCCATTGTGACGGTGATCTTGGCGTCAAGGACATGTACGTGGGCGTGCCCACCGTGATCGGCGCTGGCGGGATCGAGCGTATCGTCAACATCAAGCTCAACAAGGAAGAGCAAGAGATGTTCGACGCCTCGGTGAAGGCCGTGAAGGGCCTCGTGGACGCCTGCAAAGGCATCGACAGCTCGCTGGCCTGATATTCGCCATCGGAAAAACACATGGGGCCGGGGGAATTCCCGGCCCCGATTCTTTTCAAATATGCAATTTTCGTGATTTTTTACTTTTGTGATCACAGCATTTCTTCGTGTGATCACAAATCGGGAAAATTCGCCCGAAATCCCCCATTTCCACAAAAAACGCTTTAAGCACGCCTTGATCCTATGGGTATAACGGTTCCGAATGTAGCAAAACGGGACAGTTTCATGAACATCCATGAGTATCAGGCGAAGTCGCTTCTTCGCTCCTACGGTGCCCCGGTGTCGGACGGCCGCGTCGTCCTCCGCGCCGAAGAGGCCAAGACAGCCGCAGGTGAACTCGACGGCCCCCTTTGGGTGGTCAAGGCACAAATCCATGCCGGTGGCCGCGGCAAAGGCACCTTCAAGGAACCCGGCGCCGGTGAAGCAGGCGGCGTGCGCCTTGCCAAATCCGTCGAAGAGGCCGCCGATGAAGCCAAGCGCATGCTGGGCCGCACCCTCGTGACCAAGCAAACTGGCCCGGTCGGCAAGCAAGTCAACCGCATTTATATCGAAGACGGCTCCGGCATCGAAACCGAGATGTATCTCGCCCTGCTGGTCGATCGTCAAACCAGCCGCGTGTCCTTCGTCTGCTCGACCGAGGGCGGCATGGACATCGAGGAAGTGGCCGAAAAAACGCCCGAGAAAATCCTAAGCTTCTCGGTCGATCCCGCCACCGGCTATCAGGCCTTCCACGGTCGCCGCATCGCCTTCAACCTCGGCCTCACCGGCCCGCAGGTCAAACAATGCGTCAAGCTGATGGGCACGCTCTATAAAATGTTCCTCGAAAAGGACATGGAGATGCTTGAGATCAACCCCCTGATCATCACCGACAAGGGCGATCTCAAATGCCTCGACGCCAAGATGGGCTTCGATTCCAACGCGGTCTACCGCCACGCCGACATCGCCGAGTTGCGCGACACCACCGAAGAAGACCCCAAAGAGCTTGAGGCGTCGAAATACGACCTCAACTATATCGCTCTGGACGGTGAAATCGGCTGCATGGTGAACGGCGCGGGCCTTGCCATGGCCACCATGGACATCATCAAGCTTTACGGCGCCGAACCTGCCAACTTCCTCGACGTGGGCGGCGGTGCGACCAAGGAAAAGGTGACCGAAGCCTTCAAGATCATCACCTCCGACGACAACGTCAAAGGCATTCTGGTCAACATCTTCGGCGGCATCATGCGCTGCGACGTCATCGCCGAAGGCGTGGTCGCCGCAGTCAAGGAAGTGGGCCTCAAGGTGCCGCTGGTTGTCCGCCTCGAAGGCACCAACGTCGAACAGGGCAAGGAGATCATCAACACCTCCGGCCTCGACGTCATCGCCGCCGACGACCTCAAGGATGGCGCCCAGAAAATCGTGAAAGCGGTCAAAGGCTGATCCCGTAGGGTGCGCATTCATGCGCACCTTTCCCAGAATTTCCAAAGGAGAACGCCAAGATGGCAGTCCTCATCGACGAAAACACCAAAGTGATCTGTCAGGGCCTCACCGGCTCACAGGGCACATTCCACACCGAACAGGCCGTGGCCTATGGCACCAAGATGGTCGGCGGGGTCACCCCCGGCAAAGGCGGTCAGACACACCTTGACCTGCCCGTGTTCAACTCGGTCCACGAAGCCAAGCATGAAACCGAGGCCAATGCCTCGGTGATCTACGTGCCGCCGCCCTTCGCCGCCGACTCTATCTTGGAGGCGATCGACGCCGAGATGGAAGTGATCGTTTGCATCACCGAAGGCATCCCGGTGCTCGACATGATGCGCGTGCAACGCGCCCTCGAAGGCTCCAAATCCACGCTGATTGGCCCGAACTGCCCCGGCGTGATCACGCCGGACGCCTGCAAGATCGGCATCATGCCCGGCCATATCCACAAGCGCGGCTCTTGCGGCGTGGTCTCGCGCTCCGGCACGCTGACCTACGAAGCGGTCAAGCAGACCACCGACGTGGGCCTTGGCCAATCCACCTGCGTCGGCATCGGCGGCGACCCCATCAAAGGCACCGAACATATCGACGTGCTGGAATGGTTCCTCGCCGATGACGAGACCGAGTCGATCATCATGATCGGTGAAATCGGCGGCTCGGCCGAAGAAGAAGCCGCGCAATTCCTCGCCGACGAGCGCAAGAAAGGCCGCTGGAAGCCCACCGCAGGCTTCATCGCAGGCCGCACCGCGCCTCCGGGCCGCCGCATGGGCCATGCCGGTGCCATCGTGGCAGGCGGCAAGGGCGGCGCAGACGACAAGATCGAGGCGATGCTCGCCGCAGGGATCGTAGTAGCCGAAAGCCCGGCAGGCCTTGGCGAGGCGATGATGAAAGCGATCAACGAAGGTTAGCGCGCCATCGGCACAAGGACGAACTGAACCCGACCCAGAAAGAAAG
>DATFKJ010000143.1:0-4702 GCA_035268705.1 Roseovarius sp.
CGGACGGATTCGATCAGCCCGATGACCCAGTTCATTTCGCGGTCGGCCTGCGCGTCGACCAGGTCGGCGGCGCTGTAGGTGGGCCAGTCGGCGTGGATCAGCATCTCTTGCCGGTCGCCGAGGGTGTCCCAGAGTTCCTCGGTGATGAAAGGCATGATCGGGTGCAGCAGGATCAGGCACTGGTCGATGACCCAGGCCATGGTGGCCTGCGTTTCGGCCCTGGTGGCGTCGTCGCCGTCCAGCAGCAGCGGCTTGGAGAATTCCACGTACCAGTCGCAGACCTTGCCCCAGACAAAGGCATAAAGCGCGTTCGCCGCATCGTTGAAGCGGAACTGGTCCAGTGCGGTGTCCACCTCGGCACGGACGCGGGCGGTTTCGCCGATGATCCATTTGTTGACGGTCGCCGTGGCCTGCGGGATCTGGCCGTCGGAACCAGTGGCGCCGTTCATCTCGGCAAAGCGTGCCGCGTTCCAGAGCTTGGTGCTGAAATTGCGATATCCCGCAATGCGTTGTGGCGAGAGTTTCAAGTCGCGGCCCATGGCGGCCATAGCCGTGAGCGTAAAGCGCACGGCATCGGCGCCGTAGTCGTCGATGAGCTCTAGCGGATCAAGAACATTGCCCAGGGATTTGGACATCTTCTTGCCCTTCTCGTCGCGCACGAGGGCATGGACATAGACATGGGAGAAGGGCTTTTCGCCGACGACCGCGTATTGCATCATCATCATCCGGGCGACCCAGAAGAAAATGATGTCAAAGCCGGTGATCAACACGCTGGTGGGGAAGTATTTTTCCAGCTCTGCGGTGGTCTCGGGCCAGCCCAGCGTGCCGATGGGCCATAGGCCGGAGGAAAACCACGTATCCAGAACGTCCGGATCGCGCCAGACCGGATAAACCAGATGCGTGGGGTCCTGGCTGGCGGTATACTCGGCGAGGCTGGTCGAGAGCCTGTGCAGGGCGTCCTCGCGGCTTGCGGCCTCGACCACGGTCATGGCTTGTAGCGGTACGGGCAGTTGCGCGAGCTTTGCGTGGTAAGCCTCGGAAACTGCGTCAAATTCCGCAGCGCATTCCATCAGGGGGCTGTTGTGGCCCTCGATCAAAAAGTTCTGCATTTCGACCAGATCAAGAGTGCCGTCTCCCTCGTCGTCGTGGAAGTTCGGGTTGCTCAGGTCAAAACCATACCAGACCGGAATCTGATGTCCCCACCACAGTTGACGGGAAATGCACCACGGCTCGATATTCTCCAGCCAGTGGAAATACACCTTGCGGTCACTTTCCGGCATGATGGTAACCTCGCCGGACTTCACCGACGCAAGGGCGGGGCCGACGATTTTCGAGGTGTCCACGAACCATTGGTCCGTGAGCATCGGCTCGATCACGACCTTGGAGCGATCTCCAAAAGGCTGCATGATCGGCTTGTTTTCCACAAAAGCCTCGGTGTCGCCTTGATCATTTTCAACCATGACCGCGAGGCCCTCGTCGGTGATCTGATCGACCACCCGCTTGCGGGCCTCAAACCGGTCCAGTCCGCGCAGATCATCGGGGACAAGGTTGAGGGTGTCGACCTCTTCCACGGTAAATTCGGCGCCATTGGCGATGTCCTGCGCGCGGCTGGCGGCTTGATCGTAGTGGGCGCCGTCATCCCGCATGTGGCCCTTGGTGTCCATCAGGCGATACATCGGGATGCCGCCGCGCTTGGCGACCTCGTAGTCGTTGAAGTCATGCGCGCCAGTGATCTTCACCGCGCCCGAGCCGAATTCGGGGTCGGGATACTCATCGGTGATGATCGGGATCAGGCGACGATGCTCCTTCGGGCCAACCGGAATTTCACATAGTTTACTGACGATTGGCGCGTAACGTTCATCTGACGGGTGAACCGCGACCGCGCCATCGCCCAACATGGTTTCGGGGCGCGTGGTGGCAATAGAGATATAGTCGCGTTCTTCTTCCAGTACGGTGTTCCCGTCCTCGTCCTTCTCGACATAGGTATAGGTCTCGCCGCCCGCCAGCGGGTATTTGAAATGCCACATATGGCCCGGCTTCTCGATATTCTCGACTTCGAGATCGGAAATCGCCGTTTCAAAATGCGGGTCCCAGTTGACCAGACGCTTTCCGCGATAGATCAGGCCCTTGTTGTACATATCGACAAAGACCTTGATCACGGCATCGTGGAAATTGCCCTCTTCGCCCTTGGGCGCGCCGTCGGCACCGGACATGGTAAAGGCGTTGCGCGACCAATCACAAGACGCACCAAGGCGCTTCAATTGGTTGATGATCGTGCCACCCGACTCCTGCTTCCATTCCCATACCTTTTCCAGAAAGGCCTCACGCCCCAAATCGCGGCGACCGGGCTGACCTTCTTCGGCCAGCTTTCGCTCCACCACCATTTGCGTGGCGATCCCGGCGTGGTCTTGGCCCGGTTGCCAGAGCGTGTCATGGCCGCGCATCCGGTGCCAACGGATGAGGATATCCTGAAGCGTGTTGTTGAAGGCATGTCCCATGTGCAGGCTGCCCGTCACGTTGGGCGGCGGGATCATGATCGAAAACGTCTCGGCGCCCGGCTTGGCATTGGCCCCGGCCTTGAAGGCACCGGCCTTTTCCCATGCCTTGTAAAGGCGCTCTTCGGCCTCGGCGGCGTTGAATGTCTTGTCCATGCCCATGGCGCGGTCCCCGTGATCTGATCGGTCTTCGGTTCCATCTACCCAATGCGCGGTCCAAGGGAAAGGGGCCACGCCCTCTTCCCTTCTTCTGTTCAAAAATATCCCGGGGGAGTCGCCCGCAGGGCGGCGGGGGCAGCGCCCCCTTTTTTCAAACAAACCTGTGCGGCGCAGCCGCTCCGCTTGATTGGACGGCGAGGGCCTTGCAGCGAGGGCGGGGCGGGCGTATACGCCCGGTTTGAATCACGAGGAGCCGATCCTATGGCGGGCAGTGCCAATCTTAACATCATGATGAAAGCCGCGCGCAAGGCGGGGCGGTCCTTGGTCAAGGATTTCCGCGAGGTCGAGAACCTTCAGGTCAGCATGAAAGGCGCGGGTGATTTCGTCAGTCGGGCCGATCTGGCCGCCGAGGCGATCCTCAAGGAAGAACTGCGTGGTGCGCGCCCCACCTATGGCTGGATGGCCGAGGAAGGCGGCGAGGAACCGGGCGAAGACCCCACCCGCCGTTGGATTGTCGACCCCTTGGATGGCACCACCAATTTCCTGCATGGTTTGCCGCATTGGGCGGTCTCCATCGCGCTTGAGCATAAGGGCAAGATCGTGGCCGGGGTCATTTATGACGCCGCCAAGGACGAGCTTTTCTTTGCCGAGAAGGGCGAGGGGGCTTTCATGAACGACAGCCGGTTGCGGGTATCGGGACGGGGCCGGATGATCGACTCGATCTTCGCCACGGGGCTGCCCTTTGCCGGGCGCAGCGATCTGCCTGCAACCCTGCACGATCTGGCGCGGATCATGCCGGAATGTGCCGGCGTGCGGCGTTGGGGTTCGGCCGCTCTGGACATGGCTTATGTGGCGGCGGGTCGCTACGACGGGTTCTGGGAGCGCCGGTTGAATGCTTGGGACATGGCCGCAGGCATCATCATCATCCGCGAGGCGGGCGGGCTGATCGAACCGCTGACCGAGGGCGGCGATATCCTTGAGGATGGCGAAGTGATCTGCTCGAACGAGGCGATTTTTGACAAGTTCGCCAAGGTGATCCGGGGCTGAGGCCCACGCAAGCCCTCATGGGCCTGATCTGGAGAAAGCCGACGCCCCCGTGCGTCGGTTTTATGCTTTCTTGTGTCGGCTGAACCCTTCGCCGTGTGACAGGCGTGATAGATATCTTCTAATACACGGACCCAAGGAGTCGCCGGTCATGAAAACCCAAGTCAAAGCCCTCATTGTCGGTGGTGGCGCCATCGGCACCTCGATTGCCTATCACCTTGCCAAGTTCGGTTGGGATGATGTGGTGTTGCTGGAACGCGATGAATTGACCAGTGGCTCGACTTGGCATTCGGCGGGCCTTTTGCCGCTATTCAACATGTCTTATGCCGTCAGCCATATCCACGATCATTCGGTGAAACTTTATAAGACGCTGGAGGAAGAAACCGGCCTGAATGCGGGGTTCAGCGTGGTGGGCAACCTGCGCATGGCGCAGACCCAAGAGCGGATGGACGAATACATGGTCTATGCCGCCACTGCCGATACCGTGGGCGTGCCTTATGAGTGGATGACCCCCGCACAGATCAAGGAGCGTTGGCCGCTGGTCAATTGCGAGGATCTGGTGGGGGCGATTTATCACCCGACCGATGGCTATATCAATCCCGCTGATTTGACGATGGCCTTGGCCAAGGGCGCGCGGCAACGTGGCGTTACGATTGAGCGCAAGTGGCAGGCGGATGCCTATCACTGGAACGGTGAGGCGTGGGAAGTGACCCTGACCAAGATGGTCGAGAAGGGCGGCAACCTTGTTCCTTCAGACGAGCAGGTGGTCGTGACCGCCGAGCATGTGGTGACCGCCACTGGCAACCACGCGCAGCGCACGGCGCGCCTTGTGGGGATCAAATCGGCGGCGATCCCGGTGGAGCATCAGTTCATCATCACTGAACCTGATCCGGCGCTTGTGGATTATCGCAAGAGCTATGGTGAGCATCCGGTTCTGCGTGATGCCGACTCCAAGTGGTATGTCCGCGAAGAGCGCGGTGGCTGGCTGTTGGGCCCGTATGAAT
>DATFKJ010000144.1:0-3380 GCA_035268705.1 Roseovarius sp.
TGCGCCGTTCATAAGGAATTGACGTGACATGAGCCAACGTGCCGGATTCATTGCCCTGATCGGGGAGCCCAATGCGGGCAAGTCGACGCTTCTCAACCGGATGGTGGGGGCGAAGGTTTCGATCGTGACGCACAAGGTGCAGACCACCCGCGCGCGCATCCGGGGCGTGGCGATCGAGGAGGACAGCCAGTTGGTCTTCGTCGATACGCCGGGGCTTTTTCGGCCGCGCCGTCGCTTGGACCGGGCCATGGTGGCCGCTGCTTGGGGCGGTGCCGCGGATGCCGATGTGATCGTGTTGATGATCGAGGCGCATCGCGGGATCACCGAAGGGGTCGAGCTCATTTTGGAAGGTTTGCACGAGGTGGCGACGGGGCGCACCGTGGCGCTTGCTATCAACAAGATCGACCGGGTGAAATCGGAGGTGTTGTTGGGCCTGACCGAGGAGATGAATGCCCGGTATCCTTTTGCCAAGACCTTCATGGTGTCTGCCGAGCGGGGTCATGGGGTGGAGGATTTGCGCAAGTGGCTGGCCGGCGAGGTGCCGGAGGGGCCGTGGCTGTACCCCGAGGATCAGATCGCCGATTTGCCGATGCGGATGATTGCCGCCGAGATCACGCGCGAGAAGCTGACCCTGCGGCTGCATAAGGAGTTGCCCTATCAGTTGACGGTGGAAACCGAGAACTGGGAGGAGCGCAAGGATGGGTCGGCCCGGATTGACCAGAAGATCTATGTCGCCCGCGACGGCCACAAGGGGATCATTCTTGGCAAGAAGGGTGAGACCATCAAGGCCGTAAGCAAGGCGGCGCGCGAGGAACTGGAAGAGTTTCTTGGCCGTAAAGTGCATTTGTTTTTACAGGTGAAGGTGCGGCCCGGGTGGCTGGACGAGGCGGAGCGCTATTCCGAGATGGGGCTTGAGTTCAAGGACGGGAACGCGTGACGCGCCTGACGGCGGAGTTCTGGGTGCAGGCCTATTTGGCGCGGCTGCGGTTGCAGGAAATCCCGGCCTTCGTGGTGGCGCATGGCGATGACACGGCGGGCGCGGTTTTGGTCAAGCTGAACACTCTGGACGGGCGGGCGCGAGCCTTTCAGCGATCTTTTGACCTGATGAGCGGGGCGCGGCGTTGGGTCGTGCTGTCGGAGGGCGAAGAACGCGCGGTGGACGAGATCATCGCGAAGCAACGCTCGTTCGATCCTGATCTGTGGGTGATCGAGGTGGAGGACCGGGCCGGGCGGCATCTGCTGGATGAGCCGGGGCTTGAATGAGCCGTTGATGATTATCAAGGCTTGGGGTGTCGCGCATGCCTAGCCTGTACGAGAATGTACAGGGAGGACAGATCCATGACCAAGCATATTCTTGTAGCGACCGATGGCTCCGACACGGCGATGCGGGCGGTGGATCTTGCCGCCGAGATTGCCGCGAAGTTCGAAGTGCCTTTGACGGTGGCGCATGCGATTCATTTCGGGCGTCCACCCGAGGAATTGGCGCGAATGGCCGAAGTGGAGCATTTGGTTGATAGGGCGAAGGCCCGCGCGCCAGTGGATTTCCCAAATGTGCCGGATACGATGTTGGGGCTTTTTAGCGACACGCGGCCCGAGGGCGACTCGATGCGTTTGGTCACCATGATCGGCGAGGAGATCATGGAGCGTGCTGCCGATCGGGCGCGGGAGTTGGGTGCCAAGACGGTCGACACGCGCTCTGCCGTGGATGATCCGGCAGAGGGTATCCTGAGCATCGCCGAGAATGTTGGTGCGGATATGATCGTCATCGGGCATCGCGGGCTTGGGCGGCTCAAGCGGGTGGTTCTGGGATCGGTTGCCCAAAAAGTTCTTAGCCACGCCGAATGCAGCGTTATGGCCGTTCGATGAGGGCGGTTGGTCCAAGGGCCTGCTTTTTCTGTAACTAAGACTTACGGTTTGAGTAAGAACTTATTCCTTTTGGTTAGCAATATTCAACATTATAATTTCCGGGAGTATTGATTTCCAATTCTCGGGAGGTGCCACGTGTCAGCGGAAAACGGCAGTTTGACGGTTGAAGTCTGGCGTGGCGCCGGAGGCGTGGGGCGGTTCGAGACCTTCGAGGTGCCGCGACAGGAGAGCCAAACCGTTCTGGATGTGGTCAGCTGGATTCAGCAATACGTCGATCCGACGTTGACCTATCGGTTTGCCTGCCGGGTGGGCATGTGCGGCAGTTGCGCGATGATGGTGAATGGTGTGCCACGTTGGACCTGTCGGACCCATGTGGGCAAGGTGGCGACGGGCGACAGCCTTACGGTAGAGCCGCTGCGCAACTTGCCGGTGATCAAGGATTTGGCCGCCGATATGGACCCGTTTTTCGACAAATGGGTCAAGGCAGAGGCGATGCATCATCCCAGTGAGACACGCCATGA
Organism: Roseovarius sp.; assembly: GCA_035268705.1. Classification (GTDB taxonomy): domain Bacteria; phylum Pseudomonadota; class Alphaproteobacteria; order Rhodobacterales; family Rhodobacteraceae; genus Roseovarius. The sequence goes on from DATFKJ010000144.1 coordinate 2,388, forward strand.
CCCGATTCGGGCAGTGGACACTGGCACGGAGGCGCGCCAGCAGGCCAGTGCCGGAATTGAATGCATAAATTGCGCGGTCTGTTACGCAGCTTGTGACACGGTGGCGGGCAACCCCGATTACCTTGGCCCGGCGGCGTTGCAGCGGGCCTGGACGCTTTACAATGATGAGCGTGAGGCCAACCCGGAGGCGATCTTGGATGCGGTTTCGGGCAATGGTGGCTGCCACAATTGTCATTCGATGGGCAGTTGCACGCAGTATTGCCCCAATGAACTCAATCCCCTGGCGGCGATTGCGGGGTTGAAGCGCGAGACCACCAAGCGCGTGTTTCGGAGGCGGAAGAATGCTTGATCTGCGGTTATACATGGCGCAGCGGTTGAGTGCCCTGATCATGGCCCCCTTGGTCATCGGACACATCGCGGTGATGATCTATGCCATTCAGGGCGGCCTGAGCGTGGAAGAAATCTTGGGGCGCACGCAGGGGTCTTTTGCGTGGTTTGCTTTTTACGGGCTGTTCGTGCTGGCCGTGTCCGTGCATGCAGCGATTGGCCTGCGGGTGATCGTGCATGAATGGCTTGGCCTGAAAGGCACCGGTTTGCAGGGGTTTACATGGGCTGTGGCGATTGCCCTGTTGGTGTTGGGAGGGCGGTCCGTTTGGGCCGTGACCTTCGCATGAAGGGCCCGCCGCGCGCGCATCCCCTTTGGTTGGCCTTCATGCTGCACCGGGTATCGGGGGTGGCGCTTGCGTTGTTCCTGCCGCTGCATTTCTGGGTTCTGGCCAAGGCGGTGACGGCCCCGGGGGAATTGGACAGTTTCCTGCAATTAACCGAACAGCCCTTGGTGAAGCTGGCGGAGTTTGGCCTTGTGTTCCTGTTGGCGGTGCATCTTTTCGGCGGGCTGCGCCTTCTGGCGCTGGAATGGCTTCCGTGGAGCGATACGCAAAAGACCCTTGCCGCGGGTGCGGTCGGGGTGGCGGTGCTGGTTTCCGGCACGTT
>DATFKJ010000145.1:0-4817 GCA_035268705.1 Roseovarius sp.
AAGGTGCTGACCGCCAGCATGCCCGAGGCGAGGATCGTGAGGATCGGCATCACGGTGTCCGGCTGGAACCGGGCGCGCAGGTCTTTTGGAATGAACTCTTCTAGGAACAGTGCGGAGACGGCGGCCACCACCGACAAAAGCGCCATCAAGGCCACGCGCACCCAGAGCCTGCGGGAAAAGCGCAGCAGGATCATCATGGTTTGCGACGCGGTCTTGAAATCGGCCATTGCCCCCCCTTTTGCGGATAGCATGGGGCAAGCGTGGGGGCGGGTCCAGTGGCTTTAGCGGCGGATCAGTTGGATGTCGCGCCGCGCGAGTTGATCGTCGACGAAGCAGCGTTCGTCCGGCGCAAGAACCTTGTGACGCGGATAGACGGGATCGGCCCGGTCATCCAGCACGGGGGTCTGCCAGCCGTCGGTGGTATCGAAGAAGGCGCGTGCGCCATCCTCGCCGAATTCGCGCAGGTAGCCTTGGATCACCACGTCGATATAACTGAGCAGGGCGGGGTGTGCCTGTGTCGGGTGGCCGTGGGCCCCGTCGGGGATCGAATAGACCGCGATTTCGGGCTTATGTGTCAGGGCATGGGTGACCTGATGGGCGGCGGCCACGCGGTTATAGGCGCGTTCGCGTTCATCGAGTGCGGCCCAGTCATCACCCGGCACGGCGGCGATCAGCCCGTCGATTTCCGAGTCTTCATCGGGCACGACGGTCAGAAAGGCCACCGGTCGCAGGCTGGTGTGACGCCAGACGCGTTTCCAGCCGCGCAGGCGGGCGGTGTGGGCCTCGGCAAAGTCATGGGTGTCGCGGTTCACGAGGCTGCCGTAGCCGAAGAAATATGCATGTTTCATGTATCTTTCTGGCCTGTGCTTGATCTGAGTCATGTTGACGTGCCTGTTTTGACGGCAGGTTCGGGCAGGTTCAAGCAATCGAGGTGTTTCACCATGCGCATTACCAAACGCACGAATATCGCGATCCGCGTGTTGATGTTCTGTGCCGCCAATGCCGAGCGGCTGGTCACCAAGTCGGAGATTGCCAAGCGGTGCAACACCTCGGAGAGCCATCTGGCGCAGGTGATCAACCGGCTGGCGCAACTGGATTTCCTGCACACGCAGCGGGGGCGCAGTGGTGGTATCACGCTGGGGCGGCCTGCGGGCAAGATCGTGATCGGTGATGTCTTTCGCAAGCTGGAGGCCAATGTGCCTTTGGCTGAGTGTTTCGCGGATGTCGACAACACCTGCCCCTTGGTCGAGGCCTGTCGCCTGAAGCTGGCGATTGCCGATGCGGCGGAGGCGTTTTACGGGCATCTGGACGGTGTGACGCTGGATGCCTTGGTGTGTGACAACGCGCCCTTGATGGATTTGTTCGTGCCGGTCGCCTGCCACGAACGGGCTTGAAGCGCGGCGGACAGTATACTAACGTTCACCTAAATTGGATGGGAGAACCGGCCTTGCCGGTGCCGAAGGAGCAACCGCCCCGGAAACTCTCAGGCGACAGGGACCATTCGATTTGACAAGAGACTCTGGAGAGATCCCGGCAGACGGTCGGGGCGCCGAAGGGATAGCGATCTCAGGCCGAAGGACAGAGGGGGCATCGTTGTACGGCCTGTTGGGCGCGTGCGGAACCGATGCCGGATTGACTTACCATCAAGCGGCGCAGATTTGGGAGATGACCCGATGAGCGAGGACTTGCGCCAGACACCCCTTCACGGATTACATGTGGAGTTGGGGGGCAAGATGGTGCCTTTCGCGGGCTATGACATGCCGGTGCAATACAAGCTGGGCGTGATGAAAGAGCATTTGCATTGCCGCGCGGCGGCGGGGCTTTTCGACGTCAGCCACATGGGGCAGGTGATCGTGCGCGCCCCCGGGGGCTATGACGAGGCGGCCCGCGCGATGGAGGGCTTGGTGCCTGTGTCGGTGCTGGGTTTGGCCGAGGGGCGTCAGCGGTACGCGATGTTTACCAATGATCGGGGCGGCATTCTGGATGATTTGATGCTGGCCAACCGGGGGGATCACCTGTTCGTGGTGGTCAACGCGGCCTGCAAGGCGGCGGATCTTGCCCACATGCGGGCGGGCCTGCCGGGATGTGAGGTGGATGAGATCACCGACCGCGCGCTTTTGGCCTTGCAAGGGCCGCAGGCCGAGGCGGTTCTGGCGCGGCTTGTGCCCGGGGTGGCCGAGATGCGGTTCATGGATGTGGCCGTGATGCCGAGTGATTTTGGCGCGCTTTGGGTTTCGCGCTCAGGCTATACCGGCGAGGACGGGTATGAGATTTCGGTCACGGCGGATCAGGCCGAGGGCTTTGCCCGTGCTTTGCTGACCGAGGAGGAGGTGGAACCCATCGGCCTTGGCGCGCGCGACAGCCTGCGGCTTGAAGGCGGGCTTTGCCTTTATGGCCATGACATCGACGAGGGTACGACGCCGGTTGAAGCGGCGCTGTCATGGGCCATTCAGAAAGTGCGCCGCAACGGCGGCGAGCGCGAGGGCGGTTTTCCGGGGGCCGATGTCATTCTGGACCAGTTGGAGAATGGCGCGCCGCGCAGGCGGGTGGGCCTGCGCCCCGAGGGCCGCGCGCCGATGCGCGAGGGCACAGAGATTTTCGCCGACGCTGAGGGCGGTGCGCCGATTGGCACGGTCACCTCGGGGGCCTTTGGGCCGACGATTGGCGGGCCGATGTCGATGGGATATGTGCCCAGCCGCAACGCCGCGGAAGGCACGCAATTGTTCGGGGAGGTCCGGGGCAAGCGCCAGCCGGTGACGGTGGCGGCCCTGCCCTTTACCCCGGCCAACTTCAAACGCTGATCAACAGGGAGAGAGCTATGAAATTTACCGAAGAACACGAATGGCTGCGCGTCGAGGATGATGTCGTGGTCGTGGGGATCACCGAACACGCCAGCGAGCAATTGGGCGATGTGGTATTCGTGGAACTGCCCGAAGTGGGCGCGGAAGTGGCCAAGGATGACGAAGCCGTGGTGATCGAAAGCGTCAAGGCCGCGAGTGATATTCTGGCCCCCTTGGATGGTGAGATCACCGAGGTGAACGAGGCGCTTGTCGACGAGCCGGGCAAGGTCAACGATGACCCCACGGGGGATGCGTGGTTCTTCAAGATCAAACCCAGCGACCTGAGCCAGATGGACGATTACATGGATGAAGCCGCCTACAAGGACTTCATCGGGTAGTGCCTGTGCCGGGCCGGGGATGCCTCCGGCGGGAGTATTTGAAGCGTTTCACGAAAAACCTGAACGCAGCTTTTCGTGAAATGCCGTGCAGCACTTAATCGGTGCGCGCGTTTCGCCTTTATCTGATGTCTCAGGTTAACGGCGAAACGCTTTTTGGAAAGATGAAATAGGGCGCTAGATGGCTGCCCGGGGAGCATTAAAGATGCCGTTCAAACCGACGGATTACCTGCCGTATGATTTCGCCAACCGCCGTCACATCGGCCCCTCGCCCGAGGAGATGGGCGAGATGCTGGAGGTGTTGGGGGCGGAAAGCCTTGAAGGCTTGATCGACGAGACTGTGCCGAAATCCATCCGGCAGGACGCGACGCTGAACTTTGGCAAGCCTTTGTCGGAGCGGGAGTTGATGCACAAGATGCGGATGACGGCGGGCAAGAACAAGGTTCTGACATCGCTCATCGGGCAGGGCTATTACGGCACGGTGACGCCCCCGGCGATCCAGCGCAATATCCTTGAGAACCCGGCGTGGTACACCGCCTATACGCCCTATCAGCCCGAGATCAGCCAAGGGCGGCTTGAGGCGCTTTTGAACTACCAGACCATGATCAGCGACCTGACCGGGCTTGAGATCGCCAATGCCTCGCTTCTGGATGAGGCGACGGCCTGTGCCGAGGCGATGACCATGGCGCAGCGGGTGGCGAAATCGAAGGCCAAGGCGTTTTTCGTGGATCGCGATTGTCACCCGCAGAACATCGCGGTGATCAAGACGCGGGCCGAGCCTTTGGGCATCGAGGTGATTGTCGGCAACCCCGATAAGATGGAGGCCGACAAGGTGTTCGGCGCGATCTTCCAGTATCCGGGCACCTATGGGCATGTGCGCGATTTCACCGGCCATATCGGCATGTTGCACGAGCACAAGGCCATCGGTATCGTCGCCGCCGATCCTCTGGCGCTGACCCTGTTGAAAGAGCCGGGGGCGATGGAGGCGGATATCGCCGTGGGCAGCACGCAGCGCTTTGGCGTGCCGATGGGGTATGGCGGGCCGCACGCGGCCTATATCGCCTGTCGCGATGCCTATAAGCGGTCTTTGCCGGGCCGGATCGTTGGTGTGTCGGTCGATACCCATGGCAACAAGGCTTATCGGCTGTCCTTGCAGACCCGCGAGCAGCATATCCGGCGCGAGAAGGCCACCAGCAACGTCTGTACCGCGCAGGCGCTTTTGGCGGTCATGGCGTCGATGTATGCGGTGTTCCATGGGCCGAAGGGCCTTCAGGCCATCGCGCAGCGTATTCACCGCAAGACTGCGCGTCTGGCCAAGGGGTTGGAATCGGCGGGCTTCAAGGTGGACCCGCAGGTGTTTTTCGACACGATCACGGTGGATGTGGGGCCGCTGCAAGCGGCGGTTCTGAAATCGGCGGTGGACGAGGGGGTGAACCTGCGCCGTGTGGGGGAACGCCGGGTCGGGATTTCGATGGACGAGGCGGCGCGGCCTGCCACGGTTGAGGCGGTTTGGCGGGCCTTCGGGATCACTCAGAAAGATGATGATTTCACGCCCGAGTATCGCATCCCCGAGGATATGCACCGCGCGTCCGAGTATCTGACCCATCCGATTTTCCATATGAACCGGGCCGAGACCGAGATG
>DATFKJ010000146.1:0-3032 GCA_035268705.1 Roseovarius sp.
TGGCGGCGCTTTTGCTGGCCGTGGCGGCGGTGCATAAATCGGCGTTGTTTCCAACCCATGGCTGGCTGACCGAGGTGATGGAAGCGCCGACGCCGGTGTCGGCCCTGCTGCATGCGGGGGTTGTGAATGCCGGTGGGTTCCTGTTGATCCGCTTTGCCGATGTTTTGCTGAGCGCGCCGGGAATTCTGGCGCTGTTGGCGCTGATCGGCGGGTTCAGTGCCTTGATCGGTGCGGCGGTGGCCCTGACCCAACCGGCGGTGAAAACCGCACTGGCCTGGAGCACTTGCGCGCAGATGGGGTTCATGGTGCTGCAATGTGGCTTGGCGCTGTTTCCGCTGGCCTTGCTGCATATCGTGGCGCATTCGCTTTACAAGGCGCATGCCTTCCTTGCCTCGGGCGGGGCGGTTGAGCAGGTGGCCTCGATCCGGCGGCCCGGGCCTGTGGCGGTGCCGGATTTGCACGCGGTGGCGCGGGCCTTTGGACTGGCCATTGCGATATACCTTGGTGTCGGTGTGATCTTTGGCCTGTGGGACAAGCCCGCACAGGCGGTGGCGCTTGGCGCGATCCTGATCTTCGGGGTGGCGTACCTGATTGCCCAGGGCCTGGCCGATCTGGCACCTTGGCCGCTGACGTGGCGCACGGCGCTGATGTCGGGGGCGGCGACGCTGGCCTATTTCGCGCTGCAAACCGGGGCGACGGCCCTGTCGGCGGGCACCTTGCCGGTGCCGCCCGCGCCCGATGGGCTGATCTGGGCGGTGATCACGCTGGCAGTTGTCAGCTTTGGTTTTGCCGCCTTTGCGCAGGCCACCTTCCCGCTCTGGGCCGGGCATCCGGCGGCGGCAGGCCTGCGGGTCCACCTTATGAACGGTCTTTACCTCAACGCGCTGACCGACCGGATGACCGGCCATTGGCAGCCGCGCAGTGCCAACACTCAGGCGAAAGGATAATCCGATGACAGCCCCTAAATTTCAGTTTACAGGCCCGGAATTGCAACTTTTCGCGGCGGCGGACTGGGCGGTGGGCCAGCTTCCACCGGCCTTCCCCTTGTCGGCCACTGTGGCGGTCAACCCCTTCCTTGGTCAGGCAGGCGAAGATCGCGCGGTGACAGCGGCGCGGCTGGCGCGGGTCGCGGGCGCGCGGATTTTCCGGGATCGTTCTGACGTGGCCGCGATGGTCAAGGATGGCCGGATCGGTCAAAGCGACTTGGCCCGCGCGGCGGCGATGCAGGGGCTGGACCTGGCTCAACTGCAAGCCGGTCTGGACGCCCCCGCCCCGACACCACAAGCCCTGCCGACGGTGGCCTGTCTTGTAGCCGAGGCCACTGACGTGGATTGGCCCGAGTTCCTTGAAGATCGGCTGGGCGTGTGGTCGTCGGTGCATTTCGACAAGGGGCAAGCCTTCTGGCCTGCGCCGAAGGGCGGCTATTTCGCGGGCTGGCGGGCCTTTGCCAGCCGCGATTTGACACCCGGGATTGCAGGGCTGTCGGGCTTTGCCGAGGCGGTGGCCGATTTGCCGGATGATCCCGGCGTGGCGTTCGCCGTGACCTGTGAGCGCTTGGGCCTGAACCCCGAGGCGGCGCGGGATTACTTCCATCGGTTGTTGATGACCATGGGCGGATGGGCGCAATACGCGCGGCATCTGTCTTGGGTCGCCGAGCGGGATGGCGGACGCAATGCAGAGGCCTTGGAAATGCTTTACGTGCGGGCGATCTGGGACATGCTGTTGCTGGAACGGTTCGAGGAGCAGGTCGGGGCGAAATGGGCAGAGGCGCTTGAAGCCTATGCTGCGCCGGTGGAGCCGAGTGTGGACGACCGTATTGATGCGGCCTTGCAAGAGGCCGCCGACCGGGCGGGCGAGGCAGAGTTGCGCGCCAAGTTGTCGGAGATTGAGGCCCCGGCAGAGGACGCCGAGCGGCCTGCGTTGCAAGCGGCTTTCTGTATTGATGTACGGTCCGAGGTGTTCCGCCGCGCCTTGGAGCGGGCCGACACGGGTGTGCGCACATTGGGCTTTGCCGGGTTTTTCGGGCTGGCCGCGACACACCGGGGTATGGCCTCGGACATCATCGAGGCGCGCGCGCCGGTGTTGTTGTCGCCGGGTTTGGAGAGCCAGTCGGGCGCGGCACCTGCCGAAGATCTGGCGGCGCGCATTCATGCGCGGGCGCTGCGCGCCTGGGGCCGGTTCAAGATGGCCGCCGTGTCGGCCTTTGCCTTTGTCGAGGCGGCGGGACCTTTGTACCTGTGGAAGCTGGCCAAGGATACGCTCCCGCATGGTAAGGCGCAAAAAGTCGAGCCCGCACCGGTGGCCGATTGGGACACGGAGGCCCGGATCACTGCGGCGGGGCAGGTCTTGCGCGCCATGTCGCTGACTGAGAATTTTGCGCGGCTGGTTCTGATTGCAGGCCATGGCGCGGGCGTGACCAATGCGCCGCACGCAAGCGCGCTGCAATGCGGGGCCTGTGGCGGACATGCGGGTGACGTGAACGCGCGGCTTTTGGCCGGGTTGTTGAATGACAGCACGGTGCGCGCGGGGTTGCGCGAGCAAGGTATCGACGTGCCCGAAGACACCATGTTCATCGCCGGGATGCATGACACAGTGTCGGACAAGGTGCGGCTTTATGAAGATAGCCCCCTGCCCCAACATGTCAGCGATCTGGCGCGGTTGCGCTCGGCGCTTGAGGCGGCGGGCAAGCTGGCGCGGAACGAACGCGCGAGGCTTTTGCCGCGGGCGGCCTCGTCCGAGAGCCTACCGAAGCGGGGCGGCGACTGGTCAGAGCTGCGGCCCGAATGGGGGCTGGCGGGCTGTGCCGGGTTCATTGCGGCACCGCGTGGGCGGAGTGCGGGGGCGGACCTTGGCGGGCGCGTTTTCCTGCATGATTATGACTGGCAAGCCGACAAGGCGTTCGCCACGCTTGAGGTGATCCTGACCGCGCCGGTCGTGGTGGCCAGCTGGATTTCGCTGCAATACCATGGCTCGGCCGTGGCGCCAGAGGTGTTCGGCGCAGGTAACAAGCTGCTCCATAATGTCACCGGCGG
>DATFKJ010000147.1:0-3762 GCA_035268705.1 Roseovarius sp.
CGGATCAACCGGCAGACATCGCAACCAATCCGTCCCTTCCACTCCCCCCAACCCGGCGAATGACCGGGACCATCAAGCGCAAAAGGAGCCCCAACATGCGTAAATTCCTGCTTTCCCTCGCCTTTGCCACGACCGCACCGGCGCTCGCCCTGGCCAGCGATGAACAGTCCGGCCACGACATGTCCTCGCATGAGGGTATGAGCACGGAAACGCACGAGAATATGCACAACGACTCCCACGAAGGGATGTCGGGCGTTCATGCCGAAGCGACGCTCAACAGCATCGGCGACGGCACTGCTAACATTACCCATGGGCCTATCGCCGAGATCGGCTGGCCCGCGATGACGATGGACTTGCCTGTGCTGGACGGTGCTGAAACTGGCGGCGTTAAAGCCGGTGACGAGGTGATGATGATGCTCGAAAAGGGCGCGGACGGCATGTACGCCATCCGTGCGCTCATGCCTCATGAGTAAGGCGGACCCACCGCAGATAAAGCACCCTTACTCCTGAGAGGTTGGGCGCGCTTGGTCACCCGCAATCGGGTGAACGTTCAAAACTGACATTGGGACGGAACGCAGCGAAGCTCCGGAACCCGCGCTCGTATCGCTCGGACTTGATTTTACGAGGCGCGCTGCACAACCGGCAGCAACGGGTTGGAGAGTGACAGTTTCTGATGTCCTCAGACGCACTGGGTCGGTTGCCATAGCGTTTGAGTGCGTCTCCTTGCCCTGCACCGCAGCACCAGCGTAGCACCGCACCATGACGCGGACTGATGGTGTGCCAATCGAGTCTATATCTCCTTGCTTTTACGTGATTATTTTGGTTGCGGGAGGGGACGTTGGACAAGCTCGTACCAATAAGAAGATTGCATTATCCGTCTAGCGGCTGCTCGGCCTCGGTCCACCCCATGTCTTGAAGTAAAGTGACTCTCATAGAGTGGACAGATAGAAGCCTCGCTGCGAGCCGTCACGTGGTGCGCTTTTGCCTGCGGCCTGATGTTCTGAATTATGGGGCGGTGTCGCTCTGCTCTTCACAAAGCGCATGAGGCGCCCAATTCCTGCGATCAGACCCGACGGATTGGGTCTTAGATGTAATCACATAGCTCGAGGTGAAATTTGGACGTTGTTGTCATAGGCGCTGGATTGTCAGGTCTTACCGCTGCTGCTGTACTTCGGGAGTCGGGCGCCGATGTCTTATTGATCGAGGCAAACTCCGGAATTGGTGGCCGCATTCAGTCTCTGCGTGATCCCGAGACCAACGAGTATCTCGCTGACTTAGGGCCCACATGGGTTTGGCCAAAGTATCAACCGATTATAGGAAAATGGACCAAAGCCCTCGGTTTAGAGACTTTTGAGCAATTCAACGATGGCGATGCCGTTATCTTGGGATATGGACCGGCACCGCTTCGGCAGCCTCTACCCGGACAAGACGGCATGGTTCGTATCGCCGGCGGTCCCTCGGCCTTTGTCGAAGCACTATCCAAAAGAATGAACGCCGCGTACACTCTCACCTCGACACCGGTCGCGGGCATTCATGAAGACGGTTCTAAGCGGGTCAGAGTTTTCCTTGGGTCAGGCGAAATCGTCGCTGCAGAGCGGGTTATCGTTTCCATGCCACTCCGAGTTGCCTCCACGAGGCTAGAAATGCCCTGGGCACCACAGCCACTCATGGACGCGATGCAGCGCACGCCAACATGGATGAGCACCCATGCCAAGGTCGTCGCGCTCTATGATCGGCCTTTTTGGAGGGATGCAGGTCTCGCCGGAAGGATTGCTAGTCGTACAGGCCCGTTGGTAGAGGCGCACGACCATTCAGGGCCTGATGGTGCACCAGCGGCGATCTTCGGGTTTGTGGGATGGCCACCAGAAATTCGGCAACGCGACCCAGACGGGCTTAAGCGGGCAATTTTGGACCAACTTGCCGAGTGTTTCGGGCCAAAGGCCACACACCCAATGGACTTGGCCGTGCAGGACTGGGCAGCGAACCCAAACATCGCCACAAAGCTTGATCTATCAGCGCCTGCCAACCACCCAGATGTTGGTCCTGCAATGCTGAGACAGGGACATCTCGGCGGCCGAGTACGGTTTGCGGTGTCAGAGAACTCAGAGATCAGTCCTGGACTTATTGAGGGTGCGCTCGCAGCAGGTGAGAAGGCTGCAAAGGATGTCTTGGCCCGTTTTAGTGACTAATTTCGAGCTGTCACTAAGTATTCTGATCTCTATCGTTTATGCAGACGATGTTCGCCCCTTATGCTTGAGGTCTCCGCTCCCGCGCTCACGGCATAAATCGTTCGTTCGCTCCTTGAGCCGCAAATGGCGCGCGTTGATGCCCAATGCAGAAACAAACCCGCTCGGCCTATGCCCGATCTGCCGACAAAGGGCCCATTTCAGCGTCGTGACGGAGCTTCCATGGGGCATCATGCACTCGACCCTAAATCCGCTTGTCGCGGGGTCGTGCGAACGCGATGATCATCATCGCAAGGACAGCACCCAACGCGTTGAAGCAAAGGTCCAGAGCGGTATTGATGTATCCGCCTACATTGGTGTCTGGAACCATGAGAACAGCGGAGAATTCGATGATCTCGTTGACCGCTCCCAACCCCATCGAGGTAAGGGCCGGATAGATCAAGGCCGTCGCCGTTCCCCGCGTGTCTGGAAAATGACGCGTCAACAGGTGATGCAGGACCCAGGCGGTCACGCCGAATCCAAAGGCATGCACGAGTTGATCGTATTTCAAAATCAACATGCGTTCGTTGTCGACGATCGGAACCAGATGCAGGTTGTAGAGGACTGAACCTGACACAGGCACACCGCCACCGGCCATATGGGCCAGCCCCCAGATCGAGAGGGCCCAAAGCATGGCCGTCGGGTAGTCGGCCTTGCGCAGCGACAACCCCACCAAAAGCAGCAATGCCACCATGGTCGCCACGTAGACAATGAATTCGTAGTTGCCGGTGGAAAGGAACCAGATGGTGAAGGCCGCCACATACGCGACTGTAAAGCCACCGACTATGATCTCACTTCGTTTAGGTTTGTTATCCATATCGCAAACCTACATCAGGCAGTTTCAGGAATCATAGCCAGACCATATTGAGAGCGGCAAAGTCGCGTGTTGAGAGGGCGACCCTCGGCCATCTGTCATGGCAGTTGGCGAAGGACGCGGATGGGCTCCGAGGCAATTCGCTTCCTTGAGTGTGAATACGCCTGTCGACATCAATGTCCGCTTCGGGCTGATTGTGTTGAAAATCTCCGCAAGCCGAAGATCGCGTAAAAATTCTAGAATCTTGTTCTCGTAAGTGACCGGTTGGCAAACTTGGTTTGCGAGAGAGCGACTTTGAATTAGGACGTTCTGACAATCCAACTCATCGAGGCGGGACACCGGCTTTTCTAAGACAATCGGCCGGTTGTGTATTGAAGGGCGACCATAGTTAATAGTGTTGCAAATCCCGCTCCCTGCGCGAAAGCCGCCGCTCAAGCCTACCGACCCGGTCGAGGTTCCTGACGGAAACTATCAGATGGCGGCAGGCAGCCCTTCCACGACATTCGCACATGGTGCAGCATAAGCTTGGAGACCGGAAGTAAGGGCGTATTCTGTTGAAAAACTCCTGCTTGATCGGAGCGTAAATCGCTGATTCAATTCTTCTATCGGGTGGGAGGATTGCACGATGATGGGACCGAGACAGGAAGCACAGGCGGCGCTGTTTTACGAGTTCTCGCTGGAGGATCACGTTCCACAAGAGCACCTTTTGCGGTCGATTGATCG
>DATFKJ010000148.1:0-5297 GCA_035268705.1 Roseovarius sp.
CTGCGCTGCGGCGAGAAAGTGCTTGAACTTTTCCGTTGAAAGATGCCATTTCTGCGCAAGATTGTTGCCGAAGCAGCCGCAGGCGAGGAGTTGACCCATGGATTTGACCACGCATCCCTATCGTTCGGTCCTTTATATTCCCGGCTCGAAAGAGCGGGCTTTGGAGAAGGCGCAGGGCTTGCCCACCGATGCGATCATCTTCGATTTGGAGGATGCGGTTTCGCCTGATGCCAAGGCCGAGGCGCGTGAAACGCTGGCGGCGGCGTTGAAGGCCGGGGGCTTTGGCAAGCGGGCCAAGATCGTGCGGATCAATGCCCTGACCACCGAATGGGGCAACGAGGACGTGCGCGTTTTGAAGGATGCCGGCGCGGATATTTTCCTTTTGCCCAAGGTCAACACGCCTACGGATGTGGACGCCTTGGCCGATCTTTTGGGGCCGCAAACGCCCATCTGGGTAATGATGGAAACGCCGGTGAGCGTGTTCAACGCTCGTGAGATTGCCGCCCATGCGCAGGTGGCAGGGCTTGTGGCCGGGACGAATGACCTGACCAAGGATCTGGGGTGCCGCAACCGCGCGGACCGCATGCCGCTGATGACCTCGCTTCAGATGATCGTGATGGCGGCGCGGGCGGCGCGGGGCGTTGTGGCGATTGACGGGGTCTACAACCGGTTCCGGGATGGTGACGGATTGAAGGCCGAGTGTGAGCAGGGACGTGATCTGGGTTTTGACGGCAAGACCCTTATTCACCCCGCACAGATCGACGTGACCAACACCGCCTTTGCGCCGACGCAATCCGAGATCGAATTGGCCGAACGCCAGATCGCGGCGTTTGAAGAATCCCATGCCTCGGGGCAAGGTGTTGCTGTTGTGGATGGGCAAATTGTGGAAAACCTGCACGTGGTCGCCGCGCAACGGACGCTGGCCAAATCGGCGGCGATTCAGGAACTGGCAGCGGAGTAAACTGCGATGATATATCTGATTCTTGGTCTTGCGCTTTGGTTTGCAGGGCATTTTTTCAAGCGGGCGCTGCCGGATATGCGCAGCAATATGGGCATGACCGGAAAAGGCATTGCCGCGCTGGTCATTCTGGGTGGTCTGGTGCTGATGGTTGTGGGCTATCGGCAGGCGGAGTTCATCAACCTGTGGTATCCGCCCGCGTGGACCGTGCATCTGAACAACCTGCTGATGCTGGTGGCGGTGTTCGTTTACGGGATGAGCGCCACGAAGGGGCGGTTGCGCGGCAAGATGCGGCATCCGCAGCTCATCGCGGTCAAGATTTGGGCCGTGGCGCATTTGTTGGTGAATGGCGATCTGGCCTCTGTCGTGCTGTTTGGCGGGTTGTTGGCTTGGGCGGTGGTCGAGGTGATCGTCATCAACCGCTCTGAGGATTGGGTGCGGCCCGAGCCGGGACCGGCCAAGAAAGACATTCTGCTGGTGGTCATCACCTTGGTGATGTTCCTTGCGATTACCTTCATTCACAACTGGCTCGGCGTCTGGCCGTTCCCGGGGTGAGATAATGAAGCTTTACCGTTTCCTGTCGGGCGATGACACGTCGGGCTTTTGTCACAAGGTGACGGAGGCCCTGAACAAGGGGTGGGCGCTGCATGGTGACCCGACCTATGCCTTTGATCATGCCAATGGCGTCATGCGCTGTGGGCAGGCGGTGGTGAAAGAGGTTGATGGCACCTATTCACCCGATATGAAACTTGGAGAACAGTGACCATGGCCAAGACAAACCCGGGCCGGTTTTTCGAAGACTATACGGTTGGTGAAACCATTGAGCACGCGGTGCCGCGCACCGTGTCGGGCGGGGAGCGGGCGCTTTACCATGCGCTGTATCCGGCGCGGCATGCTTTGTATTCCTCGGATGCCTTCGCGCAGGCCTGTGGCCTGCCCGCGAGCCCGATTGACGATTTGGCGGCGTTTCACGTGGTGTTTGGCAAGACCGTGCCGGATATATCGCTCAATGCCTTGGCGAACCTGGGCTATGCCGAAGGCCGGTGGCTGAAGCCGGTGTATCCGGGCGATACCCTGCGGTCTTCGTCGGAAGTGATCGGCCTCAAGCAGAATTCCAACGGGAAATCCGGCGTTGTCTGGGTGCGCACCAAAGGCGAGAATCAGCGCGGTGAAACCGTGATGGATTACGTGCGCTGGGTGATGGTGCGTAAACGGGACGCGGGCAGCGACGCGCCCGAAACCACGATTCCGGAATTGAAGCCGGTTTTGGAGGTGAGTGATTTGGTGGTGCCCGAGGGGCTGAATTTCACCGACTACGACTTCACGCTTGCTGGAGAGCCGCATCGCTGGGGTGATTACGAGGTGGGCGAGACCATCGACCACGTGGATGGCGTGACCGTGGAAGAGGCCGAGCATATGATGGCCACGCGCCTGTGGCAGAACACCGCCAAGGTTCATTTCGACGCCACGCTGCGCGAAGACGGCAACCGTTTGATCTATGGCGGGCATGTGATTTCCATGGCGCGGACGCTGTCGTTCAACGGCTTGGCCAATGCGCAGATGATCGTGGGCCTGAATGGCGGGGCGCATGCGAACCCCTGTTACAGCGGCGATACGATCAAGGCTTGGAGCGAGGTGTTGGACAAGGCCGAAGCCGGCGCGCCGGGGGTTGGCGCGCTGCGCCTTCGGCTGGTGGCGACCAAGGGCGGGGAGCCGTTCACCCTGAAGGGGGAGGATGGCAAATACCTGCCGCATGTGATGCTTGATCTGGATTACTGGGCCTTGATGCCGATGTGATCAATGGATCGTGGGAATTGTGATCACAGGCCCGGCGCAAGCACGGGCCTGTTTTCGTATCAAGATCTGGGAATGTTTTCGCATCGGAATGGCTGACTGATTCTGTGGGAAATATGTTGTGATCACACCATTATTTTTGTGATCACAAACCGGCCAATTTCGAGCGAAATGGACGCATTCGGGGGGATTTGGGGCTGTGCAAAGGTGACAGGCGCGCTAAAAAGAGCCAAACACGGGAAAGACCCGGCGCGATGAGTTTTGACCTTGCGCACAGAACGAAGGGACCGATCCATGGCTGACGTGAATCGCGGTGACAGACCGCTATCGCCACATCTTCAAGTTTACCGCCCACAGCTGACCTCGATCACCTCGATCCTGACGCGGATCACGGGCAATGCCCTGTTGGTCGCGGCGCTGCTGATCGTTTGGTGGTTTCTGGCCGCTGCGACGAGTGCGGAGTATTTCGCCGTCGCCAATGGCTTCATTACAAGCTGGTTCGGCGATCTGATCATGTTCCTGTCGCTTTGGGGGCTTTGGTATCACACGCTGGCCGGTGTGCGGCACCTGATCTGGGACAACGCCAAGATGCTTGAGATCGAGACCGCCGAGAAACTTGGCTGGGGCGTGATCATCGGGTCGGTTTTGTTGACCCTCATCACCGCGCTGATCGTTTAAGGAGGGCCGGGACATGCGTTATCTGACTGACCGCAAACGCGCTGTTGGCCTTGGGTCTGCCAAGTCTGGCGTACATCATTTCTGGGCGATGAAGGTGTCCTCGGTCGCCTTGCTGATCCTGATCCCGCTGTTTGTCTTTACCTTTGGCTGCGTGCTGGGCTCGTCCTATGAGGAGGTCATGGCCTATTACGCGCGCCCCTTCCCGGCGATTGTCGCGGCGCTGACCATCGTCGTGGGCTTCAAGCATTTCAACGACGGTGTTCAAGTTCTGATCGAGGACTATGTCCACGGTGTATCGCAAAAGATCTGGATCATCCTGATGACCTGCCTGAGCTATGGCGCGATGGCCACGGGGCTGTTCGCAATCGCCAAGATCGCCTTTTAAGACGCGGAGTTTTCAAGCAATGGCTGCTTACGAATACGAGACACATGAATACGACGTGGTCGTGGTTGGCGCCGGTGGCGCGGGCCTGCGGGCGACATTGGGCATGGCCGAACAAGGTCTGCGCACCGCCTGTGTGACCAAGGTTTTCCCGACACGAAGCCACACCGTGGCGGCGCAGGGTGGCATCGCGGCCAGCCTTGGCAACATGGGGCCGGATAGCTGGCAGTGGCATATGTATGACACCGTCAAGGGCTCGGACTGGCTGGGTGATACGGATGCGATGGAGTATCTGGCCCGCGAAGCGCCCAAGGCGGTTTACGAGCTGGAGCACTATGGCGTGCCGTTCAGCCGGACCGAGGAAGGCAAGATTTACCAGCGTCCCTTTGGCGGTCACACCACCGAGTTTGGCGAAGGCCCGCCCGTGCAGCGGACCTGTGCCGCCGCCGACCGGACCGGCCACGCGATCTTGCACACGCTTTATGGCCAGAGCCTGAAGCAGAAGGCCGAGTTCTATATCGAATACTTCGCCATCGACCTCATCATGAGCGACGATGGTGTCTGTACCGGCGTCGTGTGCTGGAAGCTGGACGATGGCACGATCCATGTGTTCAACGCCAAGATGGTCGTGCTGGCGACCGGCGGTTATGGCCGGGCGTATTTCAGCGCCACGTCGGCGCATACCTGTACCGGCGATGGTGGTGGCATGGTGGCCCGTGCGGGCCTTCCGCTTCAGGATATGGAGTTTGTCCAGTTCCACCCGACGGGCATCTATGGCTCGGGCTGTTTGATCACCGAAGGCGCGCGCGGGGAAGGTGGGTATCTTACCAATTCCGAAGGTGAGCGGTTCATGGAGCGCTATGCGCCCAACTACAAAGACCTTGCACCGCGTGACTATGTGAGCCGGTCGATGACCATGGAAATCCGCGAAGGGCGGGGCGTTGGGGCCAATGGCGACCACATTCACCTGAACCTGTCGCACCTGCCCGCCGAGGCATTGAACCTGCGCCTGCCGGGGATTTCCGAGTCGGCCAAGATTTTCGCCGGTGTGGACGTGACGAAAGAGCCGATCCCGGTTCTGCCGACCGTGCATTACAACATGGGCGGTATTCCGACGAACTATTGGGGTGAGGTGTTGAGCCCGACCAAGAAAGACCCGACCGCCGTTGTGCCGGGCCTGATGGCCGTGGGCGAGGCGGGCTGTGCCTCGGTCCATGGAGCGAACCGTTTGGGGTCGAACTCCCTGATCGACTTGGTGGTCTTTGGCCGGGCTGCGGCCATTCGCGCCGGCAAGGTCGTGGATCGTGAAAGTGCCGTGCCTGCGACGAACACGGGCCAAGTGGACAAAGCCTTGGATCGGTTCGACGGGTTGCGCCATGCGGATGGCGGTATCGCAACTGCCGATTTGCGCGACGAAATGCAGAAGACCATGCAGGAAGACGCGGCGGTGTTTCGGACGTCGAAAACGCTGGCTGATGGTTTGGA
>DATFKJ010000149.1:0-5772 GCA_035268705.1 Roseovarius sp.
GGCGGCGCGGGGCACGCAGCTTTATGACGGCGTTTGCAAGCTGGCCGAAAAATACGACATTATCGGCGATGTGCGCGGCGGGCATGGGTTGATGACCGGGATCGAACTGGTCAGTGACCGGGCCGCCAAGACGCCGATGGATGCCGAGACCATGAAGCGCGTTCACCAAACGGCGTATGAGGCTGGGGCCATGGTACGGCTGGGCGCGCATAACATCCTGATGTCACCACCCCTGACCATTTCAGAGGGCGAGGTGAACCGGATTATCGCCGCGTTGGACAAGGGGTTTGCCGCGGCGTGATTTGGGCCGTGGGTAAGGTGCGCAGTGAATGCGCACCCTACATCTGTCGTTAACTAAACCGTTTCCAGGCGTCTTGCATGGCTTTGGTCATTTGGTCCCAAGCCTTGTCGGCGCCTGCCTTGACATCATTCCATGCGGCGGCTTGAGAGTTCTGAAGCTCCTTGAGCTTATCTTCCATCTCGTCGCGTTGGCTGCGCAATTCGTTGATCTGATCCTGGTACTTGATTTGCGCATCGGCGCTGGCTTGTTCAGCTTGGGCGCGCATCTTGTCGATGTTGGCTTGCCATTCATCGAGTTGGGCCTTGAGCTTCTTTTCATACGTGTCTTTGTCAGCCATGGGTAAATCCTTTCGTTCAATTGCAAGTCGGCCGTATCGCGGCCTGCCTCACGGGTAGAGGTAAGAGCGCGGTTTGGGTTCATCAACCGGCTGCGGCAAAGGCATCATAGCACGAAAAAGGGCCGGCGCATGGCCGGCCCTGTTCAGGTCGATGATATGGTTCCTTAAAGCGTTCCGCCTTTAACCTGAGGCATCAGCGGAAGGCGGAACGCGTGCAACGATTGAGCGTTGCGCTGCATTTCGCGAAAATCTGCGGCTCAGGTTTTTCGCGAAACGCTTTAGTGGAACTTCTTGATTTCGCCGGAGCGCAGCCGCTCGGTATAGCTTTGCAGCTCGCGTTTGACGATCGGCATCAGGAAGTAGAGGCCGAAGACGTTGACCACGGCCATGGCAAAGATCGCCGCATCCGAGAAGTCGATCACCGGGCCGAGATTGGCCGAGGCGCCGATCACCACGAAGACGCAGAAGATGACCTTGAAGGTGATCTCTTTGCCCTTGCCTTCGCCGAACAGGTAGGTCCAGGCCTTGAGGCCGTAGTAGGACCAGCTGATCATGGTCGAGAAGGCGAAGAGCACAACCGCGATGGCCAGCACGACAGGGAACCAGTTGAAGGCTGTGCCGAAGGCCGCCGAGGTCAGGCTGACGCCGGTGTTGCCGTCGACGGTTTGCAGCATGCCGCTTTCGGTGGCGATGTAGAGGCCGGTGTCGGCATCGACGATCAACTGCCCCGAGATGATGATCACAAGGGCGGTCATGGTGCAGATCACCACGGTGTCGATGAAAGGTTCGAGAAGCGACACGAACCCTTCGGTGATCGGTTCCTTGGTGCGCACCGCAGAGTGGGCGATGGCGGCGGACCCGACGCCCGCTTCGTTCGAGAAGGCGGCGCGTTTGAAGCCTTGGATCAGCGCGCCGACCATGCCGCCGGCAACGCCAAGCCCGGTGAAGGCACCTTCGAAGATCTGTCCGAAGGCCCAGCCGACCATGTCGAAGTTGGCGATGATGATGACCAGAGCGGCCGCAACGTAGACCACGGCCATGAAGGGCACGACCTTTTCGGTCACGCGGGCGATGGACTTCAGACCGCCGACGATCACGAGGAAGACGATCACGGCAAAAATCACACCCGTGATCCAACCGGGGTAGTCACCGGCGATGCCGCTGATTTGCTGGTGTGCCTGATTGGCTTGGAACATGTTGCCGCCGCCCAGAGCACCGAGGATACAGAAGATCGAGAAGAGAACGGCGAGAATCTTTCCGCCCGGCAGGCCGCGTTCGGCGAACCCCTTGGTGAGGTAATACATCGGGCCGCCCGAAACGGTGCCGTCCTCGTATTCGTTGCGGTATTTCACGCCCAGCGTACATTCGGTGAATTTCGAGGCCATCCCCATGAGGCCCGCAAGGATCATCCAGAAGGTCGCCCCCGGCCCGCCGATGCCGATGGCCACGGCGACCCCGGCGATGTTGCCAAGGCCGACGGTGCCTGAAAGCGCCGTTGCCAGTGCTTGGAAGTGACTGACCTCACCCGCGTCGTTGGGATCGGAGTAGTCGCCTTTGACCAGCGAGATCGCATGGCCGAAGCTGCGGAATTGCACGAAGGCGAAATAGAGGGTGAAGACGGTTGCGGCGACGACCAGCCAAGCCACGATCCACGGAAAGGTGGTGCCGGGGAAGGGGCTGAAGATGAAGCTGACGAACCAGCCGGTGGAACTTGCGAAAAGGTCGTTCACCTTTTCGTCGATGGACTGTGCAAAGGCGGGGGCGGACAGAAGGCTGAGGCCCAAACCGGTGACAGCCGCGCGGTTAAACGTGCGGAACATGATGACTATCCCTGTTTTATCTATTGTTTATGGTACGACGGTGCAGGGTACGGGCGCGGTTTGCACCAATACGCTTGCCACCGATCCGAAGACGCGTGCGCCCATTGGCGAATGACCGTTACGACCGATGAACATCTGCGACGCGCCCATGTCTTTGGCGATGTCACACAAGACGTCTGCGATCTTGCCGTATTTGATGGCGGTCTCGACATCGGCACCTTTGCCGGACACCTCTTTCACGACCGGAGCCATGAGGGCGGTTTCCGCGCGTTCCAGTTCCTCTTTGCGGCGCTTGTGACGCTCTTCCAGTTCGTTTGGTGTGAGAAACGAATAGGGCGACCACTCAAGCACATGGGCGATCACGACCGATCCCCCTTGGGCCGCGGCGCGTTCAATCGCGAAGTCGAGCGCACGGCGCGCCCCTTCGCTGCCGTCATAACCGACGACGAATTTTCCGGACATGGTTTCACTCCCTCGTTGTATGAGTGCTGCTTGATTTTTATGCAGCATGAAGATGCATGGTATCACTAATCGTGATGATGCATTTCCTGAAAATTGATCAATCGCAGGTCGAAATACGTCATATACGCGTTGGATGCGCCACAAATGGCTAAATCTGTCGAGAATTGCAGTATGTTCGAGTCGGAAGGTGACTGATGGGGGTTGACTATCTCAGGTTGCGCCCCAGCCGCCCCCACCGGGGGTTGCCATGCCGAAAATCGCCCCTGCGGGCAGGTCGATCTCGTCATTGCCGGCCATGGTCTGAATTGTGCCGTCCGGCCATTCGGCCCAGTTCTCGCCAGTTTTGCCCGGCTCACCGCCGTCCACGCCGAAGGGTGGAACCTCGCGGTGTGAGCAGAGCGTGGTCACTGTCACGGGCGACAGGAAGCGCAGGCGGCGGTAGACGCCGTTGCCACCGGTCCAATGCCCGCTGCCGCCCGACGCGTCACGGATCGAGAAATCCTCCAAGCGAACGGGGAAGCGTTTTTCGAGGATCTCGGGGTCTGTCATGCGGGTGTTGGTCATGTGGCTTTGCACCGCGTCGCAGCCATCGAAACCCGGCCCCGCGCCGGTACCCCCGGCGATGGTCTCATAATTCTGGAAATCGTCGTTGCCCCAGACAAAGTTGTTCATCGTGGCCTGTGATCCGGCGATGACATGCAGCGCGCCGTAAAGCGCGTTGCAGGTGGCTTGGCTGACTTCGGTGTTCCCGGCGATGACGGCGGCGGGATAGACCGGGTTGAGCATCGAGCCATCGGGCACGACGATATTGAGCGGTTTCAGGCAGCCTTGGTTCAATGGAATCTCCCCGCCGACCATGGTGCGGAAGACATAAAGCACCACCGCGTCACAAATCGAGCGCGGGGCGTTGTAGTTGCCCGGGTTCTGCGGCGAGGTGCCGGTAAAGTCGATGGTGGCAGAACGGTTGGCGTGGTCGACGCTGACCTTCACCTTGATCGTGCTGCCGATATCCATCGGGTAGGTGAATTCACCATCCTTGAGGCGGTCAATCACCCGGCGCACGCTTTCTTCGGCGTTGTCCTGAACGTGGCCCATGTAGGCCTGCACCACGTCGAGGCCGTAGTGATCGACCACTTTCAAAAGCTCTTGCCGCCCGGTTTCATTGGCGGCGACTTGGGCCTTCAGGTCGGCCATGTTCTGCCGGATGTTGCGGCAGGGGTAGCGGCCCGAGGCCAGCACGGTTTCGGCCTTTTGCTCAAGAAGGCTGCCTTGGTCGACCAGTTTCACGTTGTCGATCAGCACACCTTCTTCGTCGATATGGGTGCTGTCGGGCGGGGCGCTTCCGGGGGTGCGACCGCCGATATCGGCGTGGTGCCCGCGCGAGCCGAGCCAGAACACCGGCGCGTCGCCGACGAAGACCGGGGTGACAACCGTGACGTCGGGCAGGTGTGTGCCGCCTTGGAAGGGCGAGTTGAGCATGAAGGCATCGCCGGGGCGAACATCGGGGTTGAGGCGCATCACGGTCTTGATGCTGTCGGACATGGAGCCGAGGTGGACCGGCACATGCGGGGCATTGGCCACCAGATCGCCCTTGTCGTCAAAGATCGCGCAGGAGAAATCCAGCCGTTCCTTGATATTCACTGACCACGAGGTATTGGCCAGCGTCGCGCCCATTTGGTCGGCGACGGACATGAAGAGGTTGTTGAAAACTTCCAGAAGCACCGGGTCGGCCTGCGTGCCGGCGGCAAGGTCGCGGGATTTGACCTCGGTGCGTTCGAGAAGCAGGTTGCCCATGGCATCGACTTGGGCAGACCAGCCGGGTTCGACCATATTGGTGCCGGTGGGTTCGGTGATAATGGCGGGGCCTTGGACCGTCGTGTCGGCGTTCAGGTCGTCGCGGTCATATAGCGGGATATCGGTGTTTCCGTCCTCGATATGAACGGGGATCTGCGCCTTGGCGTGGCCGTTGCCCTTGGGCAAGGCGGCGCTGGGCGCTTGGCCGGTCTCTCCAATCGCCTCGACGCTGATCATGTCGAAGAGGATGGCGCGTTCGGGGCTATGGAAGCCAAAGCGTTGGCGGTGGGCGGCCTCGAAATCGGTCTGCATCTGGGCGGGATCGCCATAAGGCACCTCAAGCGCCTGATGGGAGCCGTCATAGCGCAGGTGGGCGCGGGGTTGCAGGGTGATGTCTTGGACGCCTTGGGCCTGCACTTCGCCGCGCGCCTGGCGGGTGATTTGGGCGAGTTTGTCCTCGGCTGCCTGAGTGTACGAGAGGGGCGCGTCAAGCTGCACCTCGCGCATGGCGCGGATTTCGGCAAGGCCCATGCCATAGGCCGAAAGTACGCCCGCGTGCGGGTGGATCAGCACCTTTTGCATGCCAAGCGCATCGGCCACGAGGCAGGCGTGTTGCCCGCCCGCGCCGCCGAAGCATTGCAGGGTGTAGCCGGTAACGTCATGGCCGCGCTGAACGCTGATTTTCTTGATGGCATTGGCCATGTTGTCGACGGCGATACGAAGGAAACCTGTTGCCATGTCTTCGGGGGCGCGAGGGTCTTCGCCCGTCTCTTCGGCAACGGTCTGGGCGAGGTCGGCGAATTTTTGGCGGACCACCTCGGCGTCGAGTTTCTCGTCGCCTTTTGGGCCAAAAACGGCGGGGAAGTGATCGGGGTTCAGCTTGCCCAGCATGACGTTGCAATCGGTGACAGTCAGTGGCCCGCCACGCCGGTAACAGGCCGGGCCGGGGTCGGCACCGGCGCTTTCGGGGCCGACCTGAAAGCGGCCGCCTTCGAATTTGCAGATGCTTCCGCCGCCTGCGGCGACGGTGTGAATATCCATCATCGGCGCGCGCATGC
>DATFKJ010000150.1:0-6411 GCA_035268705.1 Roseovarius sp.
CGGTGACGGGGCAGGCGCTTGGGCGCATGTTCACGTAATGTTCACTTTTTTGACTTGGACGACTCGGCGCGCTCCACTATCTGTTAGGCAGCTTTTACGGGGGCAGGCATGGCCGAGCTGAAGAATATCGAGGTGCGCGGCGCGCGCGAGCACAACCTCAAGTCCATAGATGTGGATATTCCACGCAACGAATTGGTGGTGATCACCGGGCTGTCGGGCTCGGGCAAGTCGTCATTGGCGTTCGATACGATTTATGCCGAGGGGCAGCGGCGCTATGTCGAGAGCCTAAGCGCCTATGCGCGGCAGTTTCTGGACATGATGGAAAAGCCGGATGTGGACCATATCAGCGGGCTAAGCCCTGCGATTTCCATCGAACAGAAGACCACCAGCAAGAACCCCCGGTCGACCGTTGGCACGGTGACCGAGATTTATGACTATATGCGGCTTTTGTTCGCCCGCGTCGGCACCCCCTACAGCCCCGCCACCGGCAAGCCCATTGAGGCGCAGCAGGTGCAGGATATGGTGGACCGGGTGATGGGCATGGAGGAGGGCACGCGCGCCTATCTGCTGGCCCCCATCGTGCGCGACCGCAAGGGCGAGTACCGCAAGGAGATGCTGGAGCTGCGCAAGCAGGGGTTTCAGCGGGTGAAAGTGGATGGCGCCTTTCACGATCTGGATGAGCCACCGACGTTGGACAAGAAATACCGCCATGACATCGACGTGGTGGTGGACCGGATCGTGGTGAAGGACGGGTTGGAGACCCGTCTGGCCGACAGTTTCCGCACCGCCTTGGACTTGGCCGATGGGATCGCCATTCTGGAAACCGCGCCGAAAGAGGGCGAGCCGGAGCGAATGACCTTTTCGGAAAACTTCGCCTGTCCGGTGAGCGGGTTCACCATCCCCGAGATCGAACCGCGGCTGTTTTCCTTCAACGCGCCTTTCGGGGCCTGCCCGGAGTGTGACGGCCTTGGGGCGGAGTTGTTTTTTGATGAACAACTGGTGGTGCCCGATGCCACGCTGAAGATCAGCGATGGCGCGATTGCGCCGTGGCGGAAGGGCAAAAGCCCCTATTTCCTGCAAACCATCGAGGCGATTGCCAAGCATTACGAATTTGACCGCAACGCCAGGTGGAAAGACCTGCCCAAGCATGTGCAGCAGGTGTTTCTGTATGGGTCGGGCGATGAGGAAATCCAGTTCCGCTATGACGAAGGCGGGCGGGTTTATCAAGTGAGCCGCACATTTGAGGGGGTGATCCCCAATATGGAACGGCGCTATCGCGAGACTGACAGCAACTGGATTCGCGAGGAGTTCGAGCGGTATCAGAATAACCGCTCCTGTGGGGCCTGTGGCGGGTATCGCCTGCGCGAAGAAGCCTTGGCGGTGAAAATCGCGGGCTTGCATGTGGGCCAAGTGGTGCAGATGTCGATCCGCGAGGCCTATGATTGGTGCGCAAGCGTGCCGGAGGCCTTGACCAAGCAGAAGAACGAGATTGCCACCGCGATCTTGAAGGAAATCCGCGAGCGGTTGGGATTCTTGAACAACGTCGGGCTTGATTACCTGACGCTGAGCCGCAATGCCGGGACGCTGTCGGGCGGCGAAAGCCAGCGGATCAGGTTGGCCAGCCAGATTGGCTCGGGCCTGACCGGGGTTTTGTATGTGCTTGATGAGCCGTCGATTGGTTTGCACCAGCGGGATAACGGGCGGTTGCTGACCACGCTGCAAAATCTGCGCGATCAGGGGAATACCGTGATCGTGGTGGAGCATGACGAGGAAGCCATCCGCACTGCCGATTACGTCTTTGACATTGGCCCCGGGGCCGGGGTGCATGGCGGCCAAGTGGTCAGCCACGGCACGCCCGGGGTGGTGGCCAATGACGCCAATTCCGTGACCGGGCAGTACCTGTCAGGGGTGCGGGAGATTGCCGTGCCTGCGACCCGCCGCAAGGGCAACAAGAAGAAATTGAGCGTGGTGAAGGCCACGGGCAATAACCTCAAGACTGTCACCGCCGATTTCCCGCTGGGCAAGTTTGTCTGTGTGACCGGCGTGTCGGGCGGGGGGAAGTCCACGTTGACGATTGAAACCCTGTTCAAGACGGCCAGTATGCGCCTCAACGGGGCGCGGCAGACGCCCGCGCCTTGTGAGACGATCAAGGGGTTGGAGCATCTGGACAAGGTGATCGACATTGACCAGCGGCCCATCGGGCGAACGCCGAGGTCAAACCCCGCGACCTATACCGGGGCCTTCACGCCCATTCGCGATTGGTTTGCCGGGCTGCCCGAGGCCAAGGCGCGGGGATACAAACCGGGGCGGTTCAGCTTCAACGTGAAGGGCGGGCGCTGTGAGGCCTGTCAGGGCGATGGCGTCATCAAGATCGAGATGCATTTCCTGCCTGATGTTTACGTGACCTGTGAGACCTGTCAGGGCGCGCGCTATAACCGCGAGACACTGGAAATTCAGTGGAAAGGCAAGAGCATAGCCGACGTTCTTGATATGACGGTTGAAGATGCGCAGGAGTTTTTCAAGGCGGTGCCAAGCATCCGTGAAAAGATGGATGCGCTGGTGCGCGTGGGGCTTGGATATATCAAGGTGGGGCAACAGGCGACCACGCTTTCGGGTGGTGAGGCGCAGCGGGTGAAGCTGTCGAAGGAGCTTGCCAAACGCTCGACGGGGCGCACGCTTTATATCTTGGATGAGCCGACAACGGGGCTACACTTCGAGGATGTGAAGAAGCTGCTGGAGGTGCTGCACGAATTGGTGGAGGCGGGAAACACCGTGGTTGTGATCGAACATAACCTCGACGTGGTCAAAACCGCCGATCATATCATCGACATTGGCCCCGAAGGCGGCGATGGCGGCGGCGAGATCGTGGCCACCGGCACGCCGGAAGAGGTCGCCGAGGTGGAACGGAGCCACACGGGGCGGTATTTGAAAGATATGCTGAACTCCAAGAAAGTGGCGGCAGAATAAGGGGTTATCCGCCGCTCTTCGCCTCGATCAGCCCGTATTTCAGGAAGAACACCCAAGCGCGTTCGATCGTCAGCGGGTTGAGGTTGAGCGCTTGCGCCACGGCCTGTGCGTCGGTGCCAGAGTCTCCTTCGGCTTGGATGGCGTCCAAGACCCGGTGCAGGGTTTCGGGCTTTTCGAACATCTGGCCGATCTTGATGTGGCGGCGGGCGGTCAGGATTTGGTCGAGTGCTGTGCTATTCCCGGTTGCCACCGCCCGACAAACGCCGGGTTCGGCGATCTTGCTTGGGTAGCTTTGGAAAAGGTCCGTTGGCGCGGGGGCCATGGGGATAGGGCGCGGCGCCTTTTGCCCCGCGTCGGCATGGGCACGGCGCAGGACGGATTGCTCGGCCCAGAGATCCTGCATTAGCGGGATGATATTGGCCCAGTCGTAAACCTCTTGCGCGCGTTTTTGTCCGGCTTTGCCCATGGCTTGCCGCTTTGTCTTATCAGAGGCCAGCGTGATTATCGCTTCGGTCAGGGCGGGCAGGTCGATTTCGGTCATGGCCGAGAGGTTGTTGCCGTATTGCGCGTAGGTCAGGCCGCCGTGGTGATAGCGCCATGCCTCGGGTCGGGTGTGGCGGGGGCCGACGGTTTGGGTGGGGACGCGGATGCCGACCTCTTCGGTGACCGTGTCGCGCATCCCGTCCCAATCAGAGGTGATGACGGGCAGACCGGCGGCCATGGCCTCGATCGGGGCAAGGCCGAAGGTTTCCTGAATATTGTCGATCGGGAAGGTGAAAATATCTGCGCCCGACAGGGTTTCGATGCGCGCCGTGGCATCGCCCCCGTCAAGATGGGTGTAGCTGACCGAGGGCATGAGGGCCTTGGCGCTGTCCTC
The DNA here is from genome assembly GCA_035268705.1 of Roseovarius sp. Taxonomy (GTDB): domain Bacteria; phylum Pseudomonadota; class Alphaproteobacteria; order Rhodobacterales; family Rhodobacteraceae; genus Roseovarius. Next base: position 3,845 of record DATFKJ010000150.1, read on the forward strand.
GAAGGCCTTTTTTGAATAGCCATCGGCGTAGAGTCCGCAGGCCATGAAATGCAGGCGTTTGCCCTTGGGAAGCTGCGCCTGCGCGCGCTCCAAGGCGATGAACAGCGGCGCGGGGTCGAATTTGCCATAGGGCAACAGGCGCGAGAGGGTGGCGACAACGATGTCGTCGGCCGTCCAGTTCATACGCTTGCGCAACCGGGCGCGGGCCTTGGCGTCATGGGCGAAGTCATCGCAATTGATACCCAGCGGGATTACCGGCATGAGCGGGCGCGGTGGCACTTGCCCAAAGCGTTGGCGCAGGTGCTCATCGGCCAGTTCGATATTGCGCAGGGTGGCGGCATGTACCGCCTTCGAGGTGCAGATCACCGCATCCCAAGGCGCTTGCGGTGCGGTGCGCAGATCGTGAAATCCTTGCATCACGGCCTGTGTGGCGGTGGTGTGGGTGACGCCACAGATCGAATAGGCGGCCATGCCGAAATGCTGCCGTTTCCAGCACTCGGCGGCATAGTTGGGGGCCGGAAAGTAAAGCGTTTCCACCGGGGCCATCTTGAGCGGCGCGCCGATCAGAGCCGCGCGGTGCGGGATGTCGCGCGTGGTTTCGGCCTTGAGTTTCTTGGCGAAGCTCTCGGCCCCTTTGCGGCCCTGTGAAAGCGAGACGAATTCATCCACATCCGCGTGACGAAAGAACCCCTTGAGGAAGGACGCGCCAGCAACCCGGCGGCCGTTCATGCCCTTTACATCCGGGTCATAGCCATCCTCGGCGTACCATAAGGCGGCGTTGCGGGTGGGATCAGGCATGGCGCGTCATCCAAAGCCAAGGGGTTGGGCCAGCGCGCCATTCCCAAAGGGCGATGGCACGGTCCAGATCGCTGAGCCGGTCCATCCAAGCGGGCAGGGCGTGGCTTTCGGTGGCGCGCTCAAACCGGGTGATCTTGTGAGTGGCCGCAAAGCGTTTCGCGATCCGGTCCGAGAGACCGGGGATCATGCAATCGTGGCATTCCACAAGGATATCGGCATGGAGAAGGCCGGGGGCCTTGGCCGGGTCCAAAAGTGCGTCTTCGGCACCTTCGATATCGCAGATTACGAGGGTTTCTTGATCCTTGCATATGTCGAAATCGGCGTGGTCCATCAGGCCGCCCACCTCAACCCGGTCCGCCACGCCGTTGGCCTTGGCCAAGGCGGCGCAGCTTTCCTGCGCCTTGGGGTTTTCATCGCGGGCTAGGATACGGGTTTGGGGCATGCGGGTGGCAAGGCCCACGGCGTAATAGCCTTCGGCGCTGCCCACGTCGATGACAAGCGGGTAGGCGCGGGCGATGACCTCTTCGATCTCCGGGGCCAGCGTGGCCTCGTAACAGCCAAGAATCCGGGCGATCCGCGCGCCTTCGGTGGCGCGGGTGGCATAGCGCATACCCTTGAAAGGGCCGGTTTGCACGGCGTTGCCATCGGTTTGAAGAAGGGTGTTTTCCAGAAGGTGCGCGCGCCATTTGGCAAGGTGGCGCAGGGCGTTTTCCAATGCTTGTGGCGAGGGATCGCCCGCCAGCATTTTCTGGACATCCTGTGTGACGGCTTGGATCAGCCGGGATGGACCTTGTGCCATGTGTTTTTGCCTGCTCGGTTTGTTTTAACCCGTTTTAGGCAAGATACCCGGCGTTATGAGGCCCTCAAAGCGGCAATTTCGCGGCCTTGCGATTGTGCGCGAGTGTGCGGCGCGGGGGGCACATGACCCCCCGGCTGAGTTATTTCTTCATTGGGCAGGTGTTGAGGCCCAGAATGGAATAGAGCGGGCAACTGCTCATCAAGCCGGTGGCGAGCGGGATGATCCCGATCAGGTAGAGCCAGCTATAGGACCCTGAAGGGTTGAGTGCGAAGGCGACCAAAAGGGCCGCGCCCACGACGATGCGAAGGATACGGTCGAGATTGCCGACATTTTTCTTGAACATGTGAAACTCCTGTTCCCTAAAAAGCCCGCTGTGGGGCGTGGTGACGGGGCGAGTATCGGATGATTCTGCGCCCCGCGTCTGTGACGTGGTCACACAAGAACAGATAATCGTCGTTCAGGAGGCGTCTTTCGCCAATTCGGCCAGTGTTTTGGCGTCGTTGATATGCACAACCCCACGTTCCAGCCGCAAGATGCCGCGCCGGGCCAGCGCATCAAGGCGGCGCGAGACCACTTCACGCGCGGAGCCGATCATGGTGGCGATTTCGGCATGGGTGGCGGTGAGGCTGTTGCCTTCGGCGCGCTCCAGAAGGCAGCGGGCGAGGCGGGATTCCACGCGTTCGAAGGCCACGCGTTCCAGCAGGTGCATCATGGATTGCATACGGGTGGCGAAGGCGCGGAAAACGAAGCCGCGAAAGGCGTCGGACTGGTCCATCAGGTCAAGGAACATATCGCGGGGGATCAGCACGAGGCGGCAATCGCTTCGTGTGATCGCCTCGCCCGAGTAATCCTCGCCCCCCATGAGGCCAAGGGTGGATTGGATGCAGCTTTGGCCCGGTTCGACGGCATAGAGCAGGATTTCACGGCCAGAGGGGCCGGTAAGAAAGACGTCAACGCGCCCCTTGAGCAC
>DATFKJ010000151.1:0-12144 GCA_035268705.1 Roseovarius sp.
CCTATTTTGCACGCGGCGGCCTGTTCACGGCGGTTCTGGTAGGGCTGCGGCGTTCGGCCTGACCGCGCGACCTTGCGCGGGGCCGTTCGGATTGCTATCTGCGCTTGAGAAAACCCGATAAAATCAATCGGAAAGACCAAGAGGCAACCCGCGTGCAGCCCGACGCCACACCGAGATTGGAAACCAAGCACCTGATGCGTCGCTATGGCGGGCAACTGGTGGTGGATGACGTCTCGCTTGAGGTGATGCCGGGACAGGTGACCTGCCTGCTGGGGCCCTCGGGTTGCGGCAAGTCGACGACCCTGCGGATGATCGCGGGCGTCGAAATGCAGGACGAAGGCGAAATCTGGGTCGATGGCACGCTGATCTGCGACACGGTCTTTCGAGTGCCGCCCGAACGCCGCCACATCGGGTTGATGTTCCAGGATTTCGCGTTGTTTCCGCACCTGAGCGTCGGGGCCAACGTGGCCTTCGGCCTTTCGGGCGACAGGGCCGAGATGGGCCGCCGCGTGGACCAATTGCTCAAGCGGGTCGGTTTGGGCAATTACACGGACAAATACCCACACGAGTTGTCGGGTGGAGAACAGCAGCGCGTGGCACTCGCGCGTGCGCTGGCGCCGCGGCCGCGCATCATGCTGATGGATGAGCCCTTTTCAGGGCTTGATAACCGGCTGCGCGATGGCATCCGCGATGAAACCCTCGATATCCTGCGTGAACAGGACACGGGCGTGCTTCTTGTCACCCACGAGCCGAATGAGGCCATGCGCATGGCCGACCAGATCGCCCTGATGCGCCACGGCAAGATCGTCCAGCAAGGCGCACCCTACAATATCTACAACGCCCCGGTCGATCGCGACGCGGTGGCCTTTTTCAGCGATATCAACGTTATTCGCGGGCGGGTCGAGGGGAGCCTCGTGCAAACCGCCTTCGGGCAGTTCCTTGCCCCGGGCGTCCATGAAGGCAACGAGGTGGATATCGTCATTCGGCCGCAACACATGAAAATCGACTTCGACCGGCAGGGGCGCGGTCCTGACCCGACGATCGAATACGGTACGCCGGCGCGGGGTATCGTGGAACGCGCGCGTTTCATGGGATCCGAAAGCCTTGTCGAGTTCCGGATGGACCACGACGGCTCTTACCTGAAGGCCACTGTGCCCAATGTCTTCTTGCCGAAACTGGGTACGCCCTTGTGGCTGATGATCCGCCGCGACCGCTGCTTTACATTTCCGGTCAAGGACTGAAAGATGCCAAGGTTGGGGGCGCTGCCCCCGCCGCCCTTCGGGCGACTCCCCCGGGATATTTTTGAACAGAAGAAGAAAGAGGCAGGTTTTCTTCTGTTTCCAAATATCCCCGCCGGAGGCCCCGATAAGCCAAACCGGGCAAGGTTTGGTGTTGTCAACCGTCGGGTACGGTGGGCGATCCGGGCGCGGAGCCACAGACGCAGGACGCGCGATCAGTATGCGGACACGCCGATCACAAGGAATTTTTTGCCCGAATCCGGCGGATCGGGGCGCATTGCGTCTTCCAACCCGCGCGCAGAGGGCTTAGATACGGTTGACGAAATTCCCGGGGGCGCGCACAAACAGTCCCCGACACTGGGAGAGAGAGACAATGTTCAACAATATCGGCCTTCCGGGCCTTCTTCTGATCGCCGTCGTGGTGCTGGTGCTTTTCGGCCGCGGCAAGATTTCTTCGCTGATGGGTGAAGTGGGCAAGGGAATCACCTCGTTCAAGAAGGGTGTCGCCGACGGCAACAAGGAAATCGAAGACGCGGGTGAAGAGACTGAAGAGTCCGTTGAAACCGCAAAAGACGTCACACCCGACGCCGACAAAGACAAGGCATAAGCCTTAAATGTTGGATCTTGGCTGGACCGAGCTGCTTGTAATCGGCATCGTGGCGTTGATCGTCGTGGGGCCGAAGGACCTTCCGGGGATGTTCCGGACGGTTGGCAACTTCGTGGGCAAGGCCAAGCGTATGGCGCGTGATTTCAGCCAAGCGATGAACGATGCCGCCGATGATGCCGGGGTCAACGATGTCTCGGACACATTGCGCAAGGCGTCCAACCCGGTCGGTAGCGCCATGGACGAGGCCAAGAAGGCCACCTCGACCTTCACCCAAGACACCATGGCCGGGCCTAAGAAAAGCAAAATGAGCGAAGAGCGCGCGGCGGATGCCGAAAAGATCCGCCAGAAATCCGCCGAGGTGGCCCAAGAACGATTGGACCGCGAGGCCGAGGAGCGCGCCGCCAAGGAGGCTGCGGAGGCCGAGAGCCCGGTGGATGCGGACGCCGTCGAGGATGAGGCCACCGCGCCTGCCGAGGACAAGACCACATGAGCCCCAGTGACGAGATCGAAGACAGTTCGGCCCCCCTGATCGAGCATCTGACCGAGCTGCGCTCGCGGTTGATCAAAGCGGTGATGGGCTTTTTGGTGGGCATGATCATCTGCTTCACTGTCGCCACGCCGATCTTCAATTTCCTCACCGCGCCGCTTTGTGATGTTTTGGCCAGCCGCGGGCAGGATTGCGACCTTATCTTCATCAGCCCGCAGGAGGGCTTCTTCGTGGCGATCAAGGTCTCGCTTCTGGGTGGCTTTATTCTTGCCTTCCCTTACATCGCCAACCAGATGTGGCGATTCGTGGCGCCGGGGCTTTATAGATCCGAAAAGGGGGCGTTTCTGCCGTTTCTGGTGGCCTCGCCCTTCATGTTTTTCCTTGGCGCGGCCTTTGCCTTTTATGTGGTCACGCCGTTGGCCTATGACTTTTTCCTGGGATTCCAGCAGTTTGGGACGGGGGGCGAGGCGCTCCCTGATGGCGACCCGCAGAACGCCGCGCCTTTGAGCGTGGTTTTCCAAGGGTCGGCGCAGGAATACCTGAACCTGACCATCAAGTTCATCGTGGCCTTTGGCTTGTGCTTCCAGCTTCCCGTATTGTTGACCCTGATGGGCAAGGCCGGGCTGGTCAGTGCCGAAGGGTTGGGCAACGTGCGCAAATATGCCGTGGTGGGTATCCTTGTGCTGGCCGCATTGGTCACGCCGCCGGATGTCATCACGCAGGTGATCCTGTTCGTGGTGGTCTATGGCCTTTACGAGATTTCGATTTTCCTTGTCCGCCGCGTTGAGAAGAAGCGCGAAGAGCAGCTTCGCGAAGAGGGGCTGTGGTTCGAAGACGACGAGGACGAGGCCGATATGGACGAGGCTGATGCCGCATCCGACACTGCCGAAGACCCTTTGTTGGAAAACGATCCCCTGATGGACGAGTTCGACGAGGATGACGACGACGACCCCGGAATGGTCAACAAGGACTGATCCCCGGAATGGATGAGGCCCAGTTGAAACGGATTGCAGAGGCGCTGGAGCGGTTGGCTCCTGCGCCCATGGCCGCCCCCGACTTTGCTGCCGCCGAGGCCTTCGTGTGGCATGTGGAGCCGGACCGGCTACAACCGGTGGCAAAGGTCAACCGGGTTGATATGTCCTTGCTGGTGGGGATTGATCGCTCTCGCGATACGCTTTTGGACAATACCCGGCAGTTCGCCAAGGGCCTGCCCGCCAATAACGCGCTTTTGTGGGGCGCGCGCGGGATGGGCAAATCCAGCCTTGTGAAGGCCGTGCATGCTGCCGTTCTGAATGAGGGGGTGCCGCTCAAGATCGTAGAGTTGCAGCGCGAGGATCTCGTGAGCGTGGGACGGTTGCTCAATATCCTGCGCGGTGCGCCTGATGTCCGGTTCATCCTGTTCTGTGACGACCTGTCGTTTTCCCATGACGACCAGCATTACAAGAGCCTCAAGGCGGTGCTGGATGGCGGGATCGAAGGGCGGCCCGAGAACGTGGTTTTCTATGCTACCTCAAACCGTCGCCACCTGATGCCGCGCGACATGATCGAGAACGAACGCTCAAGCGCGATCAACCCGTCGGAAGCGGTGGAAGAGAAGGTGTCTTTGTCCGACCGGTTCGGGTTGTGGCTAGGCTTCCATCCTTGCGATCAGGATGAGTACCTGTCGATGATCGAAGGTTATTGCGCCGCCTATGGTGTTGAGATTGCGCCCGATACTCTGCGCGCCGAGGCCATTGAATGGCAGGCCACGCGCGGCGGGCGCTCGGGCCGGGTGGCATGGCAGTTCTTTACCGATCTGGCGGGGCGTCAGGGCCTCGAAGTGAAGGCGTAACGCCTGCAAAAACAGGAAAATCTCGCGGGTCGTTTTTTTACGGGGATATATCGGAATCCTGCACGTGGTTGCAGACCCTTCTGGTGAGACTGTCTCAAACCAGAAGGAGACGCGATATGGTCGTTGAAGAGCGCAAACCCAGTCGTCGCGCCGGCGGTCGGTCTGCCCGCCGCACCCTGCGCACGGCCCCCAAGCACGATATGTTGCCGGGTCTGACGCGTGGCATTCCGCTGTGCGAGGTTATGGATGCTGCGCAGGTTGAGCGCATTGACGCGGCCTCGATGGACATTCTTGAAAACGTCGGCGTGCAGTTTCGCGATCCGATTGCCTTGGAAGACTGGACCCGTGTCGGGGCCAAGGTCGAGGGGGAGTTGGTTTATCCGGATCGCGGACTGGTGCGCGAGTTGATCTCGACCATTCCCGAAAGCTTTACCTACCACGCGCGCGACCCGATGAAGAACGTGGCGCTTGGCGGGCCGCATTCGATTTTCGTGCCGATGACCGGCGCGCCGTTCCTGCGTGATCTGGATGATGTGCGCCGAAACCCCACGCTGGATGACTTGGCGATGTTCCACAAGCTGAGCCATATGCTGCCGGGATTGCACAGTTCGGCCCACCACATTGTAGAACCCTACGATCACCCGATTAGCCAGCGACACTTGCGCATCACCTATTCCTCGATGAAACACTCGGACAAGACCTTCATGGGCATGACCACCAGCCCGAAGAACGCCGAGGACGTGATGGAAATGTGCGCCATTCTGTTTGGCGAGGACTTCTTGGAGGACCACCCCGTCACAACGGGCAATTGCAACGGCAACTCGCCGCTTGTCTGGGATGAAACCATGCTGGGCGCGATGCGGGCCTTCTGCAAGCGCAGACAGCCTGTATTGTGCTCTCCCTTCGTCTTGGGCGGCGCGAATACCCCGGCCAGCGTGCCGGCCACCGTGGCACAGTTGAACGCCGAGGCGTTGTCGGCGCTGGCCTATACACAGGTCATCCGCAAGGGCGCGCCAGCGATTTACGGGCATTACCTGTCGACCGTCAGCATGAAATCCGGCGCGCCCATGGCGGGCACACCCGAGATCAGCCTGATGAACTTCATGATCGGCCAGATGGCGCGGCACTATGGCATTCCGTGGCGTACCTCGAACACCCTTGGCGGGGCCAAAACCTTCGATGCGCAGGCGGGCTATGAATCGGCTACCACGCTGTCGTCGGTGATCCATGCCGGTGCCAACTATATCTGGCATTCGGCAGGGTGGAACGAGGCGGGGATGCACTGTTCCACGGCGAAATTCGTGGTCGATGCGGAACAATGCGCGATGGCCCACAAGATGGCGCGCGGCGTGGACTGGGGCGATTTCGATCAAGCCATGGCCGCGGTGCCGGATGTGGGGCCGGGGGGGCATTACCTTGGCCATCCACACACGCAGGAGAACTTCCAAAGCGCCTTCTTCATGCCGGATCTTTTCGACAACAACTCGATCGAGCAATGGGTGGCCGAAGGCAGCACGGAGATCACCGAGCGCGCGCTGAACCATGCCCGCAAGCTGTTGTCGGAGTATCAGGAGCCGATGCTAGACGAGGCCAAGAACGAGGCGCTGCTGGATTACATCGCGCGGCGTGAGCGCGAAATTCCGGCGGCGGACGAGCTGAACCAGACGTATTAAACGGAGTGGCTTCGCCACGCCTTATGGTTTGAATGAGGGGCGCTGCCCCTCAAACTCCCCGGGGTATTTGCACCAAGAAAAAACACTTAGGCGACAGGGTTTTTTCTTGGCCAAAATACCCCCGCCGGAGGCTTCTGACGATAAAGCCGGGTGCCTGCGACTGGGATTATTCGGCGAGGTGACAGGCCACGCGGGTCTCGCCGATTTGGCGCATCTCGGGGCGCTCTTTCTTGCATCGGTCGACCGCCAGCGGGCACCGCGGGTGAAAAGCACAGCCCGGCGGCGGGTTGATCGGGTCGGGGATTTCGCCTTTGGGCGGGTCCACTTCGCGCCCGAAGCCATCCATGCGCGGGGCGGCATCGAACAGCATTTTGGTATATGGGTGTTTGGGATCGGCAAATAGCTTGTCGCGCGGCGCTTCTTCGACCAAACGGCCAAGGTAGAGCACGCCGATCACATCGGCCATGTGATGCACTACCGTCAGGTCGTGACTGATGAAGAGGTAGGTCAGGCCCATCTCTTCCTGCAAATCCGACATCAGGTTGAGAACTTGGCTTTGCACCGAGACATCCAGCGCCGATGTCGGCTCGTCGCAGACGATGATGCGCGGGTTGGAGGCCAGCGCGCGGGCGATGCAGATCCGCTGCCGCTGCCCGCCGGAGAATTCATGCGGGAACTTGCCCGCGTCCTTGGCCGACAGGCCCACTTGCTCAAGCAGGCTCTCGGCCAATCCTTCGGTTTTGCCGCCGCGGGCCGCGACGGGTTCGTTGATGATCTCGCGCACCCGCCAGCGCGGGTTGAGCGAGGCGTAAGGGTCTTGAAAGATCATCTGTACTTCGGAGCGCACCTCGGCCACCTTGGCCGGGTCGGTCTCGGTCGCGAGGTCGATATCGTCGATTTCGACATGCCCGTCGCTGGCCGGAAGCAGGCCCACCACGATTTTGCCGATGGTGGATTTGCCCGAGCCGCTTTCGCCCACCAGAGCGTAAACTGTTTTTTCCGCGACATCGAAGCTCACTTCCGACACGGCTGTCAGATACGCCTTCTCGCGCCGTTCCAGCACCCGATTGAGCCATGGTTTCGAGACATCGAAAACCCGGGTCAGGTTCTTGATGGAAATCAGCGCGCTCATGCGGGCTCTCCCTTGGTCGTGTCTTTCTGGGGTAGGGGGTGCCAACAGGCCGCGCGCCCGTCGCAATAGTCGATGCGCGGCGGCGGGTCGGCGCGGCATTCGGCGGTGGCCCGGTCACAGCGCGGATGGAAGGCGCAGCCATGCGGCAAGGCGCCGAGGCGCGGCATGGCGCCGGGGATTTGCCTTAGGCGTTTGGCCCCTTGGCTTGCCATGGGCGTCGAGGCCATGAGGCCGGCGGTATAGGGATGGCGCGCCTTGGTGATGACCTCGCGCACCGGTCCCAGTTCGGCTAACCGCCCGGCATACATCACCGCGACGCGGTCGGCGGCCTCGGCGATGACGCCCATGTCGTGGGTGACCAGCATGACCGCCACCCCGCGTTCTCGGCAGAGGCGTTTGAGCAGGGCCACGATTTGCGCCTGAACGCTGACGTCGAGTGCCGTGGTGGGCTCATCGGCGATGATCAATTCGGGCTCAGCACAAAGCGCGAGGGCAATCACCACCCGCTGCCGCATGCCGCCGGAAAACTCGTGCGGGTAGCTGCCGATACGGTCGCGGGCGGCGGGGATGCCCACCTCCTCCAGCGCGGCGATGGCGCGTTCTTTGGCCTCGGCTTGTCCGACGTCCAAGTGCTCTAGGATCGTTTCGGTCAGTTGGTCACCGATGGTCAAAAGCGGGTTGAGCGAGGTGAGCGGGTCTTGAAAGATCATGCCCATCTTCTTGCCGCGCAATTTGCGCAGGGCCTCGCGCTTGATGTTGTGAATGGGCTGCCCGGACAACAAAATCTCGCCATGGGTGATCCGGGCGGGAGGGTCCAGAAGACCGATCACGGCATTGCCGGTCATCGACTTGCCGGCGCCGGATTCGCCCACCACGCCAAGGATTTCCCCGGCGTGGATGTCATAGCTTACCCTGTCCACAGGGCGCAGGATGCCGTGGCGGGTGGGAATTTCCACAACCAAATCGCGGACCGAAAGAACGGGGTCTTTTTCCATTTCGGTGCCTTTCATATCAACGCAGCCTCGGGTTCAGAGCGTCGCGCAGCCAATCGCCCAGAAGGTTGATCGACAGCGCCAGCGCCAGAAGGGTCGCGGCGGGGAAGACCAGAATCCACCATTCGCCCGAGAACATGAATTCCTGTCCGATGCGAATGAGCGTGCCGAGTGAGGGTTTGGTGGGCGGCGCACCGACACCAAGGAAGGAAAGCGTCGCCTCGGCGATAATCGCCAGCGCGAGGCTGATCGTCGCGATCACCAGCACCGGGTTCAAGACATTGGGCAGGATATGGCGCAGCATGATCGACAGCGGCTTGCGCCCGACCAGCCGCGCGGCCTGTACGTATTCCTTGTTTTTCTCGACCAAGGTGGCCCCACGTACGACGCGGGCGAATTGCACCCAATCCGACAGGCCAATGGCGAGGATCAGCACCCAGATCGCCATCTGGTCGCGGTATTCGGGTGGGGTGATCCCCTTGGCGATCCCAAAGATCAGCATCGCCACAAGGATGGCGGGGAAGGTCAGCTGCACATCGGCGACGCGCATGATGATGGTTTCGGTCCAGCCGCCGCTGTAGCCTGCCAATAGCCCGAGAACCACACCGATCACCATCGCCAGAAGCACCGCCGAGAAGCCGACGAACAGCGAAATGCGCATCCCGTAAAGGATGGTCGAGAAAACATCACGGCCCTGGTCATCGGTCCCCAGAATAAAACTTTCACCAGTAAAGGCGTTCGCCTCGCCCGGTGGGGTGAAGCCGTTCATCAGGTTAAGTGTGCCGGGGTCAAACGGGTCATGTGGCGCGATAAGTGGTGCGAAAACCGCGCAGAGGACAAGCGTCAACACGACACAGAAGGAGAACACGGCAACGGGCGCCCGGCGAAAGGAATAGAGAAAATCGCTTTGCCATGCGCGGGCCAAACGGCTGGGCGCGCGTTCGGGCGTCGGGGGGAGGGGGGCGGTATCGGTCATGTTGTTTTCCCCGCGCTGCGATCCACGCGCAGGCGCGGATCAATGGCAAAATAAAGCAAGTCGACGATCAGGTTGATGCCAACAAACATCACGGAAATCATCATCAGGTAAGCGGCCATGACCGGGATATCGACGAACTGGATCGCGTTGATGAACAGAAGGCCAACACCGGGCCATTGGAAAACGGTCTCGGTGATGATGGCAAAGGCGATGATACTGCCCAGTTGCAAACCCGTGATTGTGATTACCGGAACCAGTGTGTTTTTCAGGGCGTGTTTGAAATGTACCGACCGGTCGCGCAGGCCGCGGGCGCGGGCAAAGCGGATGTAATCGGTGCGCAAGACCTCCAGCATCTCGGTGCGCACCAACCGCATGATCAGCGTCATCTGGTAAAGGCCCAGCGTGATGGCGGGCAGGATCAGCGCCTTGAGGCCCGAGTCCGTCAAAAAGCCGGTTGTCCACCAATTGCCGATGCGGGTGACGTCGCCGCGCCCGAAACTGGGTAGCCAGCCAAGTTCGACCGAAAACAGGTAAATCAACAAAACACCGATCAGGAAGGTTGGCAACGAGACCCCGATCAGCGAGAGCGTCATGATTGTATTCGCGGCCATCCCACGTTTTCGAATGGCGGTGAAGATGCCAAGACCGATGCCGCCGACAAGCGCCAGAATGCCCGACACAAAGGCCAGTTCCAAAGTGGCGGGCAGGCGTTCGACAAGAATTTCAGACACCGGGCGGCCCTGACGATAGCTGAGGCCAAAGTTGCCTTGCACGGCTTGTTCCAGAAAGCGCCAGTATTGCACCACGAAGGGCTTATCGAGGCCCAGATCCGAGCGGAGCCGTTCGATATCGGCCTGCGTTCGTTCCTGACCCAGCATGTTGTCAACCGGGTCGCCCACGAAGCTGAACATCGAAAAGGCCACCAGCCCGACGACAAGCAGCACCAAAAGGGATTGGAACACCCGACGAATTATATAAGCAAGCATGACGGTCCCCAAATCACGTCAGAAAACCGCGCCCTATGGCTAGGGCGCGGCAGGGCAGGGCCGCCGCGACGGGCGGCCCCATATGGATCAGTTCATGGTGAAGAACTTCATTTTCGGATCGTCTTCGGGGCTGACCTCGGTGCCGACCTTGTCGGCCATGCCCCAGTTCAGAACCTGGTGGTGGATCGGGATATAGAGTTGCTCTTCCTGAACCACGTTCCAGATCGACTGGATGGTGTCGTTGCGCTTGTCCAGATCGGTTTCCGAGGCAAGGCTGACGATCATCTCGTCGATATCGGTGTTCGAAAATCCGGTGCCGTTCCAGCTTCCGCGCTCATCCCCGCGGGTGTGGACGAGGAAGTTGAAGATGTATTCCGAATCGTAGGTCGGAACGCCCCAGCCCAGCATGTAGAAATCCGTCTGATCGTTGGTGATCAGCGGGAAGTGCTGCGCCTTGGGCTTGGCGTCGAGGTTCACCGTGACGCCGATCTGCGCCATCATGCCAACGGCCGCCTGACAGATCGCCTCGTCGTTGACATAGCGGTCATTCGGGCAGTCAAGCTGGATCGAGAAACCGTCCTCGTAACCCGCTTCGGCCATCAGCGCCTTGGCGGCATCCACATCGGTTTTCGATTCCGCGTCCATCTCGGCGGTCCAGCCGTTGACGAAGGGCGGCGCGATCATGCCCGCCGGAGCACTTTGGCCGCGCATCACGACCTGCTTGATGGCATCGCGGTTGATCGCCATCGACATGGCCTGCCGCACGCGCACATCGGCCAGCGGGTTGGCCCCCTCGACATCGTCATTGGCAATGTCATCGGCGCCTTGGTTGAGACCAAAGAAAATCACACGGTTTTGCGGTGCGGTCTTGACGACCAGACCTTCAGTCTCGGCCACGCGACCAAGGTCTTGCACCGGCACGTCCTGAATGAAATCGACCTCGCCCGACAGCAGGGCTGCCACACGGGTGGCGGCGTTCTGAATGGGGGTGTAGATGATTTCACTCACGTCCAGCGGAAAGTCGTCCTTGCCCCAATAGGCGTCATTGGCGGTCAGAACGGTTTTCACGTCTGGTTCGCGACTGACCAGTTCAAAGGCCCCGGTGCCGTTGGTGTTGGTCGACGCAAAGGTTTTCTCGCCACCTTCGACATCCTGCACATCGACCACGTCGTTCGCCTCGGCCCAGCCCTTGTCCATCATGAACAGGTTGGTCAGGTTCGAGGGCAGAATGGGGTTCGGGCCATTGGTCACGAATTCCACGGTAAAGTCGTCCACTGCGCGGACCTCCGAGATCGAACTCAGAAGTTCCTTCATGTTCGACTTTTCGGATTTCGCGCGGTTGATCGAAAACACCACATCCTCGGCGGTGAAATCCGCGCCGTCGTGGTATTTCACGCCTTCGCGCAGTTTGAACACCCAAACGGTGGGGTCATCGGCCTTGGGGCCCCATTCGGTGGCCAGCGCGCCTTGCATCGCGCCCGAATGGTCGCGGATGATCAGCGGCTCGTAGATTTGGTGGGCCAAGGTATGGGTCGGCCCTTCGTTTTGCGCATGGGGGTCGAGGGTCAGAGAATCGCCCGCCCGCGCCCATCGCAGCGTTTCGGCCGAGGCCGAAAGCGTCGTGCTCGCCAGAAGCAGCGCCGTAAGTGCTCCTACAACTTTCATGGAAATATCTCCCTGTCATTGGTTGGATCGTGGCCGCCTTTGTCCAGCGGCTCTGGCAGGCCAGCTTAAATCTTTTGCATCAACTGACAAGGGGCTGCGCAAGATTTGACTGTCAAAGGTGGACTGACGTCGGGGCAGAGGTGTTATTCTTCGCGCGCTTGCCACTCCTTCCAGCGCAGCACCGTATTGGCACCCCATTCTCGGAAAGGCTGTGGTGGAAGACGCTTTGGCGCGGCTTCAGCGCCGAAATGCGCCGTGATATCAGTGCTTTGACCACATGCCAACTCTGCAGCGCCGATCCCGGTGAGCGTGCCGCGCGTGGTACCAAGCCCGTTTTGGACACAGGCGGAAAACACCCCGTCGGCGACTTCGCGCATGACTGAAACACCGTTGAGGCTAAGGCACAGGTGCCCGGCCCATGTATGTTCCATCCGCATGCCCTTGAATTGAGAAAAACGGGCGTCGAACTTGTCCTGCATGACCCGCGCCGCGCGGGTCACATCCGATGCGCGCGCCGCCATGCCCGGACGCAGGGCCGCGCAGGTCCGGGTGATGAT